>DASWNS010000555.1:0-5001 GCA_036399115.1 Pyrinomonadaceae bacterium
TGGACGGAGCAGGTCGCGCTGCTCTACGTTCTGGCGACGCTCAGCGTGACCGCTCTGCTGCTCATCGTCGCGTTCGCAGACCTCGGCGGCGCGCGTCAGACGCTCACTTCGCACGCGCCCAACGACGATGCGGCTGCCGCCGGAGACGGGCTTGGCGCATCGCAGAACGCTTCGCCGCGCGCCGCGACACGTCGTTAAGTCTATTTTTCGGAAGCACACGCCCGAACCGGATGCGTGCTAATTAAGAGAGCGGGAGGTTCAATCAAAGTTGAACCTCCCGCTCTTTTAATTTCCCTTGCGGAGTCGCTTTCGCACGCGCCCTTCAGCGAAGGTTAAATTCAGTCTCAGGCGCGCATCTTCATCTCTTCCTGCACGTCGCGCACGTCGCTCGCCACGCGCTTCACCTCTTTGTCCACATCCTGCACCTCTTCCTGCACGGCCTCGACCTCGCCCGTAATATCCTTGACCGACTTTTTGATCTCTTGCGTAACTTCTTTCAACTGTTCTTCAACCGCCTCTTCCATCACTTGCAGCACTTCGTGCGGTTCGGGTGAAACCTTGAGCGCGGCGATCTCCGGGTCGGTTTTGTAGTTGAAGCGTTCATAGACGGTATCGAGTTGTTGCGCGATGTGTTCCAGCAGTTGGAGCGTCTTGGCCGCCTTCTGTTCGGCCAGCATGTTGACTTGCAGGTCGAGTTCGGCGCGCTTCTCGCTCAAGGCCGACATGCGGTTTTGCGAGATGAGCACGAAGGTGGAGAGAAAGATCGCTTCCAGCGAGACGATCATCGTGAGCAGCCCGAAGGGGAAGGGGTCGAATCCGCTGATGTAAGGCAGGTGTATGAATCCGATGTTGAGCAGAATCCAGAGGCCGAACCAGATGACGTGAAGGAAGACAAAGATCGTCGAGCCGGAGAAGCGCGTGATCGAATCGGAGATGCGCTCCTGCGGTTTGCGTGCGGCCACGTCTCTGCGCTGCATCTCGGAGATGGCTGAAATGTTTTTGCGTATGATCTCGTTTTGAGAAACTGTCTCGGTGCTCATCGAGTCTTTTACGGCCTCCATGAAATGGAATCGGGGAGAAAAATCCGGGTAAAAATAAGCGGCGAGGCTTTCACGTCCGAAAGAAGTTCCTCATTCCTCTCAAACAAACTTCGTGCCAACAGCACCGCGCCGAAAAGCTAAAGAAAAGAGCGCAAGTTGAATGGTGTGGCGCAAACTTTGTACCCGTTTGATGCGGGCGGGCGTGCCTGCGACCCGAATTTATTAACCGCTGCCTGACGCAACTCTCAAACGCGCGCCGCAGATGCGACTTGAAATAGCGGCATTTTGAAGCGTCGAGAGAAGATGCTTGTCTCCGTCGCATCAGAACTGTTATAAATTTAAGTGCCCTGCCGGAGCAACTCCGGTTGAGGAAATTGCCCGCCAACAAACGCAGGCAATTTCGCATCCAAAATTTTCCCCCCCACATATTTTTTGATCGCCTCAAGCCAAAGGGAGTTTTCATGCCTCGAATTATCACCTCTTTATTCCTGTCCGCACTGCTGCTATGTGCTGCCGTGCCGCCTGCGGGCAGCTACACTTATCAATACAGCAGTTCATCCGTGCAGGTCAGGTGGATGACCACGCAGATCAACGTCGCTCTTTCGAGTTCGCTCAATTCGCCGCCCGCCAATATCAAACCGGGCAGCGACGTGGTTGGCGCGGCGCGCAGGGCTTTGCGTCGCTGGTCTGACGCTTCGGGGATTCGTCTGGTCGAAACCTCCACGAGCGTCGAGTCCGTGAACCCTCCCAACACGAGCGGCGACGGCATCAACTTGATCACGGTTTCGGCTTCAGCGATCAACGACACCTTCACCAACACGGGCGGCAGGCATCTGGGGCGCACGCGCGTCATCTTCGATCCGGCCACGGGACGCATACAGGAAGCAGACCTCGCCATCAACCCGCGCGTCACCTTTTCGACCGACGGCACATCCGGCACTTACGATCTTGAGTCCACGTTCGTGCACGAACTCGGCCACCTCCTCGGACTCGACCACTCCGGCGTCGTCGGCGCGTCGATGCAGCCGCGTCAGGGGCAAAACTTTATCGATCCGGCCTTCACCGTGCGCACGCTTTCGGACGACGATCTGGCGGGCATCCGCTCGATCTACGGGCAGCCTGTCGCATTTCCCGTCGGCGCGATCTCGGGTCACGTCAATTACGGTGCGGGGGCGCACGTCTGGGCGGAGAATCTTTATAGCGGCAGAGTCGTGGGCAGCAGCATCACGAAGTCAGACGGATCGTATCGCATAGACCAACTGCCGCCGGGCGACTATCGCGTCGTCGTCGAGTATCTGAACGAACCGGTCGTCGCAAGCGAAATCTCCCTCTCGCCGCCCTACAGCGGCATCGGCAGCCAGCCGCCCTTTCGCGCGACGGAGGCGCAAACGAGCGTCGCCGCCGGGACGACTTCGATCCTGAATTTGAGCGTCACGCTCACCGCGCCTTCCATCAACCCGCGCATTCTCGGCATCAACGGGGCATTGCAGGGCGCGCCCGTGCAACTCGCCGCCGGGCGCACGTTCCGTTTCACCGTCGGGGGCAACGGCCTCGGCAATGTTCCGCTCACGACGACGGGCTTTAGCGTCACCTCACCTTTCGTGGTCATCGACCCTGCAAGTTTCGTGCGCGAAGACCCCGCCCTCTATTTCCCTAATCCCGAGCCGGGTTACGGCATCGTGAGCTTCACTTTTACGCTCGTGGATACGGCGAAGTGGGGCGACTACACCCTGCGCCTGCGCTCCGATGCGGGCGAGGTCGCCTTTCTGTCCGGTGCGCTCGCCGTCGATCCTTACACCGATCTGGTCGAAGCGAACCCGCTGCAAAACAACGGCTTCTTCGTGCGGCAACAGTATCTCGATTTTCTCTTCCGCGAGCCGGAACCGAGCGGGTTCAACGCGTGGGTCGGCGTCCTGAATCGCTGCGACATCGCCTTCTCGCCCGACTGTGACCGCGTGACGGTTTCTGCGGCCTTCTTCCGTTCGCAGGAGTTTCAACTCAAGGGCTACTTCGTCTATCGCTTCTACAAACTCCTGCTCGGCAGGCTTCCCGCGTACGGCGAGATCATTCCTGACATGATCAGCGTGACAGGAGCGACGGCGGGCGAGGTCTATCAGAAGCGCGCCGCCTACGCCAACAACTGGGTGCAGCGGCCTGCCTTCACACATCTCTACGGCGCACTAAGTAACGCTGACTTCGTGAACACGTTGATGGCTCGCTACAGTCTCCAGACCATCAACACGCCCGATCCGAACAACCCGGACACGGGCGGGAAAGTAGTCTTTTCACGCGCCGACCTCATCGGCAGGCTCAACGCGGGAACGCTCACGCGGGCACAGGTCGTGCGCGCCATCGTCGAGTCGGATGAACTGTTCAACGCCGAATTCAACCCGGCTTTCGTCGCCATGCAATACTTCGGCTATCTCAAGCGCGACCCCGATGCAGGTGGCTACAACGCCTGGTTGAATTATCTCAACACGAATCCCACGGACTTCCGCACGATGGTCAACGGCTTCGTCAACTCGAACGAGTATCGCAGCCGCTTCGGCCAGCCGTAAGATTCAGGAGCGGCGCAGAAGTCGAATTAAGCGAGAGCGCACAAATCAAAATGGAGAAGGGAAGCATCCGCGCTTTCCTTCTCCATTTTGATTTGTGCCTTCGCTGTCTTGCGCTGTCTTGGCGTCTATGCGCTGGCGGCGCTGAGCGAGTAGCGTTCCAGTTTGAGGTAGAGGCCGCGCCGGGTGAGTCCGAGTTCGCGTGCGGCGCGCGAGATGTTGCCTTTGTGGCGGCGCAGTGCGTCTGCGATCATGCGTCGTTCGAGTTCGGCCATCGCGTCGGCGAGCGTGGAGTGCTGGCCGGAGAGCGTGATGGCGTTTCCGGCTCCGAAGGGCGTGACGCCGGACGGAAGCGAGATGGGCGCGGAGATGCGTTTGAGTTCGGGCGAGAGATGGTCGGGCGTGATCAAAGTGCCGTCTTCGGCGCGCGCGACGATGCGCTGAATCTCGTTGCACAACTGGCGCACGTTGCCCGGCCAATCACAGACCATCAGCAGATCAATCGTCTGCGGCGTGATCTGTATGTCGCGGCGATTGAACTTCGCGGAGTAGTGATTGAGATAGTAGTTAACGATGGTCGGAATCTCTGAACGGCGTTCGCAAAGCGGCGGCACGCGCAGGCGTATGACGTTCAGACGATAATAGAGGTCTTCGCGGAAGCGTCCTTCGGCCACCATCTTTTCGAGGTCGCTGTTGGTGGCGGCGATGATGCGCACGTCCACCTTCGCCGGTCGCTGCTCGCCGAGCGGTTGAATCTCGCCCTCTTGCAGGAAGCGCAGGAGTTTCGGTTGCACGTCGAGCGGGAGGTCGCCGATCTCGTCGAGGAAGAGCGTGCCGCCAGCCGCCGAACGAATCACGCCCGGAGAATCCGACACCGCGCCCGTGAACGCGCCCCTGCGATAGCCGAACAGGTAAGCCTCGCTCAACTCCTTCGGAACTGCCGTGCAGTTGAAGGGCACGAAGACCTTCGCTTTGCGCGAAGAGAGCGCGTGGATGGCGCGTGCGACCAGTTCTTTGCCCGTGCCGGATTCGCCTGTGACCAACACGGTCACGTCGGAAGAGCGAATCTTGTGCACCTCTTCGACGAGTTGCGTCATCGCGGGCGACGAATGGATGAAGCCGGGCATGAGTCCGGTGCCGGTGTAGGTGCTCTGTTCCTGCACCCCGCGACCGGAACTGACGCGCGCCCGCAACGCGCAGACGTTCATGCCGAGTTCGACGACGCGCAGCAGTGAGTCAATCGGCAGGTTTCCGGAGAGCGTGGCCGCCGAACGCGGTTCGATGTAGAGCAGGGCTGGCGTGGCGTTGGTCGGGCGGAGCATCACGACGCTGGCATCGTGTTCGAGAGCCAACTCCTCGCGTTCGCCGTCGTTCTTCGCCATGCACAGAGCGTTCGCCAACTCTGT
>DASWNS010000556.1:0-8871 GCA_036399115.1 Pyrinomonadaceae bacterium
GCGTCCCATCGCGCGCCGCAAGGTCTGCCGCTCCTCTTCCTTGCGCCGACGCTTGATTCCGGCGGCGATGGTCGAGGTGATCTGTTCGTTCTTGAACGGCTTACGGATGCAGCCGAAAGCGCCTCGCTCCCACGCGGCAACCGCCGTGTCGAACGTCGCATAAGCCGTGATCATCACGACGACGGCTTCGGCGTCAACCTTCTGAATCTCTTCGAGCGCGCGCAAGCCCCCCATGCCGGGCATGGACACGTCCAAGAGGACGACATCGTAAGCGCGCCGCCCGTAGGCTTCCAAGCCCTCTTCGCCCGTCTTCGCCAGATCAACGCGATAGCCCTCCGCCGAGAGCAACGTCTCCAACACATCACGCATGATCTCCTCGTCGTCAACGACGAGCACTGAACCCTTCTTAGCCATAAAGCAATTAAAACAGCGACGGGTGACAAGTGACAAGTGACGAGAGAAGAGAAGTGATGAGTAATGGGTAATGAGTGATGAGTTAAGACAAAAGCCTTGTCTTTGACTCATCACTCATTACTCATCACTCATCACTTCTTTCTTCTCCGGCCTTTGAAGGTCATCAGCACGCGGCGGCCTCTGGGGCGAGGGGCGGGGGCGGCGCGTCGTTCGGCGGTGACGAGGAGACGAAACTTATCGGAGTTGACGCCTGCGGTGCGCGCGTAGGTCTGCGTGCGGTTCAAGTTGCGCGTGGGCAGGCTGCCCAGGTAGACCGTAGCCATGTCTTCGGGAATCAAAGCCCACATCACGTAGCGGCGGCCACGGCCAAAGCGCGCCGGATGCGGGACGCCACGGAAGCGCACGCGCACGTAAGCCGTGCCGTCTTGCAGTGCGACACGCGCCGTCCCACGCGCACGACGCGCGCCGCTATCGCCGACGAGCGTGAGCGTGCGTGCGCCCGTGTCGCGCCTGAGCGCTTCGTCAATCTCCGTGAAAAACTCGTCGCCGGAGTCGCCCGCGCGCACGCGTCCTCTCGTTCTCAAGGCAGCGGGCGGCGGGGCGGCGTTTACGGCAGCGGCGGCGGCGCGCGTGGTCGCCTTCGGCGCGTCCGTCGTGTTTCGCACTGCGCCCGTTCGTGGAGCGGCGGCGGCGGCGGCGGAAGGCGCATTGCTTCGCACGGTTGTGGCGCGACGTTCGCGGCGTGCGGCTTCGCGGGCATCATCTTTGAGGGGAAAGAGCGCGGCGACTTCGTTGGCGCGCGTGGAGAAGACGGGCGCGCCCGTCGGGCGTTCGGCACGCGCGTCCGACTCAGCGGTGACGATCAGGCTGTAGCGCGCAAACTCCTGCGGGTGCGGGAAGACGAGCGAGCCTGTGCCGCGCGAGCCGCGCCGCAACTCGCCGAGACGCAGTATGCGACCGCCGCTCGCCCACGCGACAAACGTGCGTGCGTTCGGCGCGAGCGTTCGCGGCAGAGGCAGATTCATCGCCGTCAGGCGCACGCGCCCGCCCCCCGCCGTCGGCTCAACCTCCAGACGCCCGCTCGCACGCGGCGCAAACGAACGCAGACGCACGATGATGGTGCGCCCGTCAGCCGACATCTCGAACACACGAACGCCCGCCTCGCCGCCTTCAGTGCGCGCGGCGACAGTCGCAAAGTTTGACGCGATGATGATGAGTAACAAAGACGCGGCGCAGGAGGCCGACGCCGGAGAACGCGCGCCCGCCAGACTGAACGCCCGCCTCAGGAGACTTCTCTGGTGTGCCATGAAGCAAAAGACCTTACGGCTCAAGTTGTGGGATCGAACGGCTGCGAGAGTACACCAATAAAAGTAAATCGTGAACGTAAATCGTAAACAGATTCAAAAGCCGTGAATCGTTGATCGTGAATAGATGAAAACCTGTCTTTGTCTATTGACGATTGACGATTCACGGCTTTTAACGATTGACGCCATTTTTTAATCGCTCGCGGCTTGCAGGCGTGCGCGCCCCTGCGAAGTGGGGAGGGTGATGCGGAAGGTCGTGCCGCGACCGGGCGCGCTCTGCACGTTGATGTGGCCGGAGTGCTCCTGCACGATGCCGTAGGAGACGGCGAGGCCGAGTCCCGTGCCGCGCCCGATGCCTTTCGTCGTGAAGAAAGGATCGTAGATGCGCGCGACGTTTTCCGGCGCGATGCCGATGCCTGTATCGGCGACGAGGACGGAGATCGATTCGCCGTCTTCCGTCGCGGTCGAGAGCGTGATGCGACCGCCATCGGGAATGGCATCGCGCGCGTTCAGGATCAGGTTGGTGAAGACCTGCTGTAGTTTGCCGCCGTTGCCGTAAGCGGCGGGGAGCCGGGCGTCGTAGTCGCGCACGATCTCGATGCGGCTCTGGCGCAGTTGCGGCTCCAGAAGTTGCAGCGTGTCGTCGAGCACGCGGTTGACATCAACTTCGTCAAACTCCGTGACGAGTCCTGTGCGCGAGAAGTTGAGCAGGTTGTTGACGATGCCTGTGGCGCGTTCGGTCTGGCGATGAATTTTTTCGAGCAGCTTGTGTTTGGGGTCGCTCGTGGCGAGCATGCCGAGGAGCATCTGCGTGTAACTGGAGACGCCCGTGAGCGGCGTGTTGATCTCGTGCGCGACGCCCGCCGCGAGGAGGCCGATGCTCGATAGCTTCTCGCGCTGCTGCAACTGCTCTTCAAGACGCACGCGCGCCGTTACGTCTTCGAGCACGACGAGCGCGCCCGTGTGCGCGGCGATCTCGGTGCGGCGGAGCGGGGCAAAGGCGATGTTGAGAATGAGCGATGCGCCCTCGCGCGTGGCCGTGTGGAGTTTGTAGATGTGGCGCAGGGAGGTCAGTTCCCAACCGTTTTCGCCGAGCGCCTGTTCGAGCGTCTCCGCGAAATCGTCCGCGAAGAGGTCTTCGACGTGTGCGCCGATGGCCTCGTCGCGTCGCACGCCGAGCAACTCTTCGAGCGCGGTGTTGCAGCCCGTAATCTGTCCGGCGGAATCCACGGCCAGCAGGCCGACGTTGATGGATTCGACGATTGACTCGTTGAACTCTTTGAGCAGTTCGAGTTCGGCGGCGCGTTCGGTCTGTTCCTGGTAGAGCAGGCTGTTCTCGATGGCGACGGCGACATAGCCGGAGATGGTGCGCAAGATTTCCAAATCTTCCGAAGAGAGCAGCGCGCCGCCCGTCGAACGCCCGAGGCCGATGACGGCGATCATGCGCCCGCGCACGACGCAAGGCACATAGTAGTGGAGCGCGCGGCGCACGAAGCCGCTCGTCTCCGGCTGCATATCGATATCGTCGGCGCGCACGATGCCCGCGTCCGCCGAACGCACGCGAATCATCTCGCGGAAATCCTGCGGCACGATCACTTCCGAAGACAGTCCGACCGAACGCGCCACGCGATAGCCGGAGGCCGCCCGCGCGTCTTCGATGAAGATGGCGACGCGCGCCACGCCCAACACCTGTTGCAGGCGACTGATGAGCGCATCGAGCAAAGGTTCGAGCGTGGTCGTGGCGGAGAGCGTGCGCCCGAAGTCGAGCAGGCCGTGGCGCAGGTCGTAGCGTTCGCCGTAGAAGAGGCGGTCGGTCTGTTCCTGCAAGAAGTTTTTGATCGGCGCGGCCATCATCACGATCACGGTCATGGCGAGCACGGCGATGATCACGCGCAGGGTGATGACGCCCGGCGTTACCACCTCGCCGCCGAACGCGTAAAGCCCCGCGACGTAGACGACGACGCCGATCATCAGAGCGATGGCGAGGGTGGTGAGCGCGTAGACGGCGGCGCGGCGCACCACCACGTCAACGTCCATCAGGCGATAGCGCACGACGGAGTTGCCGAAGGTGAGCGGGATCAGGATGAGCGGCAGCACCGCCGCGTCAATCAGCCAACGCTCCGCGCCCACGTCGGTCGTGGCCGCCGCGTCGCCGAAGAGATAGCCGACGGCGTAGAGCAGGCTGAAAGGCGTGACCGCCAGCACCGATCCCCACACGACCCACTTCAACTGCTGGCGCACGACGGCGACTTTGCTCTTCCAGAAACGGCGCACGAGGACGCTCGCGCCCACGACGAGCGCGCCCCAGAAATGCGCGAACTCCACCTTGTAGAGCGTGGCGAGCAGACCTTCCGGGAACGTCGGCGCATGGAGGTTCAGGTGAAACTTGCGGAAGAGGAACTCAAGTTCAACCGGATAGTAAACAAGGGCATTGACGAGGACGAGAATAATGGCCGGGGCATAGAGCAGCACCGAAATTTTGTGGCTGCGCTCCAGCAGTTGACGGCGCACCGGATAGATCGCGCAGAAGTGCAGGAAGAGCGGCGCGAAGAGGACGTAGGCCGCGCTGTCCAGAAACGCGATGGTCTTGTCCAGGTCTTCGTAAAAGCCGATGGGGCGGTAGAAGTGCAGGACGAAAGCGACGAGGCAGAGCGTCGTGAAATGGATGACGAAGGGCGCGCGCCCGCCCTGTTTGAAGAGAACGAAGAGGCCGACGAGCAGGTAGACGACGCCGATGAAGTTGATGTAGTAATCGCGCGTCGTGCGGTTCGGGATGGGTTGGAGGTTGTCTAGATAGACGTAGTAGTCGCGCGTCTGGCCGTCGGAGATGGGGCGTTCGATGCCGTAGCGCAGGCGATGCCCCGTCTCGGCAGCCTCCTCCAGATACATCTGAATCTCGGAGGCCGCGACGACCGGATCGTTGTGCACTTCGTCGAGGCTGATGGAGATGAGGCGGTCGCCGGGGAGGATGCCGAGGATGCCCGCGCGGCTGGCCGCAGAGTTGGGCGCAACGGCGAGCGCGATGATTCCTTTGTCGGTCTGCTCCCAGGCCACGCCGTCGGTGGGGGGCGGCGTGCGCGTCAGGCGTTGGGCGAGATTGAGTGCTCCGGCAGCGACGAGCAGCGATGCCGCGATAAGCAGCACCCACGCCCGCGTTGTCAGCACCGATTTCATCTTCCGCCTTCGCTCCTTTCAACAACCAAAACGACAAAACAAAGGCAATTGATGTTCCAGTCAGGACGGAGAAGGATACCGCTTTCGTGCCCACGCACGAGCAAGGTGCAACGCGGCGCATCGCCTATGAGTAGGGCGTTTTACCTCACTCGCCGTCCAGCCCGGCTCCACCCCTGCTATAAAAGCCGAATAAACTTAAATCCAACTTTTTGCATTTATCCGAGATTTCGGAAAAATAAGTTTTTGCTGGCTTATAGCGACTGTCCGGCGAAAGCATTACCGCAGAGAAAGAAAATGATGAACGCGGAATGAAAGCACTAACGCGCTTGAGCTTTCATTCCGCGTTCATCGTTCCTACTTCATCGTTTCTCTTTAGAAGCGGACTGAGATGCCGCCGCGCACGGAGCGACGATTGGTGCTTAGTGAGGTGAGGGTTTCGCCGTCGTCTACGCTGGTCTGCGCGTCGAGCAGGTTGCGCGCGTCGATCACGGCCTCGGCGCGCACGGGCAGGCCGAAGGTCGGCAAGTCCTGCGTGACGAGAATACTCAAACTGGGATCGAAGACGGCGACACGTCCGGCGAAGGGATCGATGGCGAAGACTGCGGCGCGCGGTGAGAAGCGCAGCACGGTGCGCACGTCAGTCCCCGTATCGAAACTCGATTCGACTTGCGCGGCGAGGACTTGGAAAAAGCCGTTGTCGAAGAGGTCGCCGGGCGACGACTGATTGGCGGAGAAGCCTGCGGCGAGTTGTTGCCCGCGCCCGAAGGAGTAACCGGCGGAAGTTTTCAGGAAGTTGCCGAGGCGTCGGGCATAGACGACGCGCAGGCCGCGCGCCGCGCCCTGCTGGTTGGCGACGCTCAAGAGTTGCTCGCCGCGCTCACCGGCGAAAGCGCCCAGTGGCATGTTCATCAAGCCCACGCCGCGCCCGTCCGTCGTGTCGAAGAAGGCCGTCGCTTCGATGCTCGAATTGTTGTCGAGGACGCGTTCGACGCCGAACTCCAAGCGGCGGCTGCGCTCCATCAAGGGTCGCCCGTCAACGAACGCGATTGACTGTTCGTCCATTTCGGGGAAGACGATGGCGCCGTCTTCAAACTGCGCCGCCGATTGCGGCTGCGAATTGACGCCGCCCGGCGTGTAGCCGAAGCGCAGGCGCGTGCGCGCGTCCGTCTCCAACTGTAAACCGAAGCGCGGGCTGAACATTCCCTCGCCGTCTGCGTTCGTGAAGCGCGCGTAGTCCAGACCGAGCACGACGACCACGCCGTCGCGCACGATCCACTCGTCAACGGCGCGCACCGAAACTTGTCCGAGCGCACGAAGCGGCGGGGTCGCGCCGGTTGTCGTTCCCGCTGAATTGAAGGCGAGGGGCAGATTTGCGCCGCCGATGGTTGTGCTGAACCGGTGGTTTGCGCCCACGCGGAAGCGCGCAGTGGTTTCCAGACGCGCGAGTTGATTCGTGCCGAGTTGACCGGCGAAGATGAAATTGAGTCCCTCGTTCGCGGGAACGGAGACGGCGAAGTTGGTGCCCGCATAGACGGGCGCGTTCGGATTGGCCGACGTGGCGGTAAACGTCTCGATGACGCCCTGCACACGCTGGCCGTTCTGCGCCCAATCGTCCGCGCTCTCCGCGCCGGAGCCTTGCGCTGCCTCTTCCGCGTTCTCCTTCGCCTCCAGTGCTTCCTCAACCGCCGCGATGGTCGCATCCTGCGCGCCTTCGTGCTGGAAGACGGAGCGGCGGTTTTGCGACGAGCGCAGACGCCACTTCGGATCGTTGCGGTCGTTGCGACGCTCAGGCGTGGTGCGCCCCTGTCCTAAAGGTTCGAGGTTGAAGCGATAGACGAGTTCGTCGGATGGATTGACCTGAACGGCGTTGAAGGTGGTGGCGTTGAACCCTTCGGCGAGCGCGGTTAAGAGGTAGCGACCGGGCACGATGCGCGCCGAGAAAGTGCCGTCCGAGCCCGTGCGTGTCTGTTTGCTGATGTGGTCTGCGCCGTCGCGCAGCAATTGGACGATAGCGCCCGCGAGCGGATTGCCCTTGTGGTCGCGCACCGAACCGCTGATGACTCCGAGTTTGCCGCCGCTCGGTACTGCCGAGGCGGCATAAGTTGCGGCGGGCGCGCCCGCCTCGCTAAACAAGAAGAGCGCAAACAGCAGCGTCAAACTCACACGCCAGTAAGTTTTTCTCATCGCCCCAAAACCTCCCGGCGCACCTTCTCACGTCTCCGGAAAACGGTGCGCCCTCAAGCGACTATTCACTTGTCCAAATGGACGGCGGCACGGAAGACTCAACCTAGCTGCCGGGTAAAATGCTGGCCGCGCGAAAGCCGCGCGAACCCGTCTGCCTGCCTGATATATGACCGGCCTGAACCCGCTTGAGCGCGAAGGTGGCTATTTTCCGTCAACTGCCAAACCCTGTCAAGCAGGCCGTTTGCCGCTGGCGGAGGCGTCTCCGGCAGGTGTTTGCCGCGAATCTGTTCGCATGCTACGATGCTCCTTACTGCAAAAGTGATCACCAACCCGTCAAAAATTTTCGCATCTAAGTTCAACACGGCATGACCGAAGCAATACTCTCAACCAAACTTTCTCACGGCGCAACCGTCCTAACCGAGCAGATGCCCGGCCTTCGCTCCGCCACCATCGGCATCTGGGTCAAGCGCGGCTCGCGCCACGAGACGCCCGACTTCAACGGTATCTGCCATTTCATCGAACATGCCGTCTTCAAGGGCACGGAGCGGCGCAGCGTCCTCGACATCGCCATCGAATCCGACCGCCTCGGCGGCAATTTCGACGCCTACACGTCGCACGAGATGACCGGCTTTGCCTTGAAAGTAGTGGATCGCGCCCTCCCGCAAGCCTTCGACCTGCTCTCCGACATGCTCCTCAGACCGCGCTTCGACGAAGTTGAACTCGAACGCGAGCAAAAAGTGATCATCGAAGAGATGAAGATGGTAGAAGACTCCCCCGAAGAGTTTTTGGGCGAACTGTTCCACGCCGCCTATTATCCCGATCACGCGCTCGGTCGTCCCATCGAGGGCACGCCCGAAACCGTCTCCTCTTTCAACCACGCGCGCACGACGGAGTTTCACCGCACGGCTTACCACCCGCGAAACTTCGTCATCGCCGCCGCCGGAAACGTCTCCCACGCCGAACTCGTCGAACTGGCCGAACGCGCCTTCGCCGGACGCGAACCGACGGACGCACAGCACTTATCTCAAACGGAAGAGAACGCGGCCACGCCTCCGCGCCCCGCCGCGCCCATCCTCATCCAGCGCAAACGCGAACTCGAACAGGCGCACCTGATTCTCGCCACGCCCTGGCCTTCAGCGCGCGACGAGGATCGCTACGCGGCGAGCCTGCTCGGCTCGGTCATCGGCGGCGGGACATCCAGCCGTCTCTGGCAATCGGTGCGCGAAGAACGCGGCCTCGCCTACTCGGTGGGCGCGGCGGCGCAGGGCTTCACCGACACCGGCCTCTTCCAAATCTACGCCGGAACGTCGCCCGCGCAACTCGACGAAGTGCTCTCGCTCGCGCTCATGGAACTGCGCCGCGTCGTGCGCGAACCCGTCAGCCATGAAGAGTTGCAACTCGTGAAGGATCAGGCCATCGCCTCGATCCTGCTCGGACTCGAATCCACGAGCGCGCGCGCCGGTTCGCTCGCGCGTCAGGAGATCACGCACGGACGCCGCATCTCGCCCGACGAGATCATCGCGCGCCTCGAAGCCGTCACGCCCGAAGATATGCAGCGCGTCGCCCGCGCCCGCTTCACTTCGGACACCCTAGCCCTCGGCGCGCTCGGCAACCTCAACGGCTTCAAAGTGTCTCGCTCGCGTCTGGAAATTTAGAAACAGTGCCAAGTGTCGAGTGACGGGTGACAAGTTAAAACGACAAAACTTGTTCTTAAAACTCGTTCTTAGACTTCTCTTCAACTCGTCACTTGTCACTCGCCACTGCTTTATGAAATTTACCGTCCTCGGAAGCGGCT
>DASWNS010000557.1:0-16944 GCA_036399115.1 Pyrinomonadaceae bacterium
CAAGCGTTTGCGGGTCGCGCGGGTGGAGTGGGCGAAGACGAGTTTCGACTCGTGGTGGTCTGGCGCGAGCGCGGGCTTCAAGTCCGACGCTTCAACCGAAGGCTTCGACTATCAACTCGCGGAAATCAACCAACTCGCCGCAGACGATACGTGGACGCCGACCAAAGCTTTGCCCGAGGCCACCGGCACAGCCGTCTGGACCGGCACGGAGATGATCGTCTGGGGCGGCGGCAAACAGAATTCAGGCGCGCGCTATAACCCCGCCACGGACACCTGGACGCCCACCCCCGTCACCAACGCTCCCTCTCATCGCAGCGGCCACTCGGCGGTCTGGACGGGCACGGAGATGATCGTCTGGGGCGGCTGCGAACGACACTTCGACTTCTGCGGGACGAACGACGGAGGCCGCTACAATCCCGTCTCGGACACATGGACGCGCACGAGCCTCGCCAACGCTCCGACGCCGCGTTCGCGCCACGTCGCCATCTGGACTGGCTCGAAGATGATTATCTGGGCGGGGCTTCACCACGGTTATAACAATGGCGGCAGGCCGATCAACAGCGGCGGCGTCTACGATCCCGCCAGCGATTCGTGGACGACGATGAACACGACGAACGCGCCCGAAAACGGCGGCAGCGGCTTCAAGGCGGTCTGGACGGGTTCGGAGATGATCGTCTGGGGCGGCAATACGAGCGTCGGAGGTCGTTATAATCCGAACACAAACAGCTGGACGCCGACGAATCCTCTGAACGCGCCAAGCCAGCGCGCAGACCACACTGCCATCTGGACGGGCACGGAGATGATCGTCTGGGGCGGAACCTCCGGCATCGAGCCGCTCAACACGGGCGGACGCTACAACCCTGCAAACGATTCATGGACGCCAACCTCTACGGCGGGCGCGCCCAGCCCGCGCTATCTTCACACGGCGGTCTGGACGGGCACGGAGATGATCGTCTGGGGCGGCAGTGCCCCCCTGCCGGTCAACACGGGAGGCCGTTACAATCCTTCGTCGGATTCATGGACTCCGACCAACAACGCGAACGCGCCTCCGCCCAAGTCAGGCCACGTCGCCGTCTGGACCGGCACGGAGATGATCGTCTGGTCTGTCACGGAGAACAAAACCGGCGGACGCTACAACCCTGCGAACGATTCATGGACGCCGACGGACAATAACGATTCGCCGCCGCCGGTTAATTTCGGCGTGTGGAGCGGCGCGGAGATGATTATCTGGAGTCCGACCTCCGCCTGCCTGAGCGGCTGCCCGGCTGCGGGCAAACGCTACGACCCGGCGACCTATACGTGGCGACCAATGAGCAACGTCGGTGCGCCCATCCCGCCGCCCGCAGACCGGCCTATCGTAGCGGTCTGGACCGGCACGGAGATGATCGTCTGGGGCGCGAACGACGGCCAGTACACGACGCCCGGCGAGGGCGGTCGCTATAACCCTCAAACCAATTCGTGGCAACCCGTCACGACGAGCGGCGCGCCCGTCAACCGTGCTTACTTCGCAGGCGTCTGGACGGGCACGGAGATGGTCGTCTGGGGCGGGCAAAGCAACGAGGGCACGATGCAGAACACGGGCGGTCGTTACAATCCTTCGACCAACACTTGGAGGCCGACCAGCACCGCAGGCGCACCCGAAGCGCGCTATATCCATTCCGCCGTCTGGACGGGTTCGGAGATGATCGTCTGGGGCGGCTCAGCCGGGTCGCTGGCTCATCTCAACACGGGCGGTCGCTACAATCCTGCGAACGATACCTGGACGCCGACGACGACGAGCGGCGCACCCGAAGCGCGACGTTTTCACACCGCCGTCTGGACGGGCGCGGAGATGATCATCTGGGGCGGTCGCATCGGCGATTACATCAGCAGCGACGGACTCTTCAACACGGGCGGTCGCTACAATCCCTCGACCGACAGTTGGACGCCGACTTCGACGACGGGTGCGCCCGCTCCTCGTTTCAAACATACGGCGGTCTGGACGGGCGAGTTGATGATCGTCTGGGGCGGCATTGCGACGAACGAACTGGGTTATGCCCTCAGTACGAACACGGGCGGTCGTTATCAACCCGGCACGGACACGTGGACGCCGACGAGCACGCTGCGCGCGCCGGGTCGTCGCCACGACCACGTCGCGCTCTGGACAGGCACAGGGATGCTCGTCTGGGGCGGCTATGCGGAGGATGGCTCGGCCACGCACGGCGGCTACTACTTTGCGTCCGGCGAAGCGAACGGCAACACGCCGCCCACCGTGCGCATCACTGCGCCGTCCGACGACGCGACCTTCGAGGCGGGCGCGAACGTACAGATCACCACCGAGACGGGCGACGCGGACGGCACGGTCGCCTCGGTCCGGTTCTACGCCAACGACACGCTGCTCGGCTCCGATTCGACTGCGCCGTTCGACTACAGTTGGTCGGGCGTGCCCGCCGGGAGCTACACCGTCAAGGCGGTGGCGACGGACGACAGCGGCGGCGCAACCACCTCCGCCCCGGTTTCTTTCAAGGCAATAGTCCCGGCGGCGACCGCGAATCTCTCTCTCGGCGTCGTCGATTCGCCAGACCCTATCACCGTGGGCGGCAATCTGACTTACGCGCTCACGGTTAATAACGGCAGTCAGGCCGGCGCGTCGAACGTCGTCGTCACGGCGACGCTTCCCGCGAACGCCGCTTTCGTCTCGGCCACGAACGGTTGCACTCGCAGCGGCAACACTGTGGCCTGTGCGCTCGGCCAACTCGACCAGGGCGCGAACCGCGCGCTCAGTATCGTCGTCACGCCGAACGTCGCAGGCACGCTCAACTTCGCCGCGAGCGTCGCTTCCGACACGGGCGACCCCGACGCGTCGAACAACGCGGCGCAGGCCGCCACGGACGTTCACCTGCGCGGCACGGATGTCAAAATGGGCGACGTGCTGATCAGCGAATTCCGCGCGCACGGCAGCGCGGGCGTAGATGCCGAACTCGATGATTTCGTCGAACTCTACAACAACACCAACGTAGCGATCACGGTTGGTCCCGTAGACGCCTCCGGCGGTTGGGCGCTCGTCGCGCGCGAGGCTAATGGTCTGCCCGTCGTGCGTGCCACCGTCCCGAAGGGCACAGTGATTCCGGCGCGCGGCCACTACCTCGTCACCGCCGCCGCCTACTCGCTCGGCGCGCTCGCCGCAGGCGACCTGCCCGTCGCCGGGAACATTCTCGACACGGGCGGCGTCGCACTCTTCCGCACTGCCGACCCGGCGAAGTTCGGTGCGATGGAGGAACGCCTCGACGCCGCAGGCTTCAATTCCGTGAGCGACCAGATGTACCGCGAAGGTTCCGGACTCACGCCGTTTGACGCCGTGCAGGCCGAGCAATCGTTCGTGCGCAAGCTGAACAGCGTCGGGCAGCCGCAGGACACGGGCGACAACGCAGCCGACTTTCAGTTGATCTCGAAAACCCCCGGCTCGTTCGGCGCGGTGCCGGCTATCCTCGGCACGCCGGGACCGGAAAACACGGGCAGCCCCATCCAGCGCAACGCGTCCGTCAAGCCTTCGCTCGTTGATCCGGGGTGCGCGGGGTTCGGCGCGGCGACGAGCGGCTGCGCACGCGTGCGCGAAGGCGGAACCGTGGCGAACGGCGCGTTCGGCACACTCACGATCCGCCGCCGCTTCACCAACAAGACGGGCGCGGCGATCAACAGGCTCCGCTTCCGCATCACCGACGTAACGACGCTCGGCACGCCCGGCACGAACGCGCTCGCAGACCTGCGCGCGATCTCCTCGGTCGATGTAGAAGCGACGGTGAACAACAACCCCGTCATCATCAAGGGCACGCTGCTCGAATCAACTCACACGCTCGGCGGCGGTGTGAACACGACGCTCACCATCCCGCTCGCGGGCAATTCGCTCGCGCCGAACGCCTCCATTGACGTGCAATTTCGTCTCGGCGTCGAGCGCAACGGCGCGTTCCGCTTCTTCGTCAACGTCGAAGCACTGACCACGGCTCTGCTTGAGGAGGGCGCGGGCGCGAAAAGCGGCAGCCCGACCAAACAGAACCCCGACAAATAGAGCGGCAAACAGAGCGGCGGCAAACCGCACGGCTCAGACAGGACGACGGCGGCGTTGGCGTGGACGAGAAATCGTTTGCTCAACGCCGCCTTTGTCGTGTTAAGTTTAGCCTTAAAAATATCCCGTAAAGTTGTAAGGAGAGATTCGATGAGATACCGGATGATGCTGACTTCCAGCGTGCTGCTCTCGGCCTTATGCTTCAACTCTCTCGCCCTTCCTGCTTCCGCCGTCGCACGCCAGAAGCGACGCGCGCCGAAGGCCGCAGCGGTGTCAACTGCTCGCACGTCGCTCGACGCCAAGATTCGTCGCTTCGCCCCGACCACGCTCACAGCCGACACATCGCGCCTCTCGGCGGGCGACCGCCGCG
Source organism: Pyrinomonadaceae bacterium (assembly GCA_036399115.1). GTDB lineage: Bacteria > Acidobacteriota > Blastocatellia > Pyrinomonadales > Pyrinomonadaceae > JAIVJZ01. The sequence goes on from DASWNS010000557.1 coordinate 4,413, forward strand.
CGCTCGCCAGAATCATCGAGGCCGCGAAGCTGTTAGACCCGCTCTATCTACGTCAGGTGTGGAGCGGCAACCCTGCGCTCAAGCGGCGGCTCGAAGCGGACCAGAGCGCGGAGGGGCGTGCGCGCCTGCACTACTTCAACATCAACTACGGCCCCTGGTCGCGCCTCGACGACAACGAGCCGTTCGTCGAAGGCGTCCCGCACGAGAAGCCGAAGCATGCCAACTACTACCCCGACGACATGACGAAGGAAGAGTTCAACGCGTGGGTGCAGACGCTCAAGGCGGAAGAGAAGGCGCGCGCCACGGGCTTCTTCCACCTCATTCGCCGCGACGCGAACGGCAAGCTCAAGACCGTGCCCTACAGCGTCGAATACCGCGAGTTTCTCGAACCCGCCGCACGCCTCCTGCGCCAAGCGGCGCGAGAGACGACCAACGCGACGCTCAAAGCGTTTCTCGCCAAACGCGCCGACGCTTTTCTCTCCGACAACTATTACGAAAGCGATGTCGCGTGGATGGATTTGGACGCGCCGCTTGACGTGACCATCGGCCCTTACGAAACTTACGAAGACGAGTTGTTCAGCTACAAGGCCGCCTTCGAGTCCTACGTCACGCTGCGCGACGAAGCGGAATCGGCCAAGCTCGCAAAGTTCAGCGGTTACTTGCAGGAGTTGGAAGACAACCTGCCGATGGAGGCGCGTTATCGCAATCCGAAACTCGGCGCGGCCTCTCCCATTCGCGTCGTCAATGAACTCTTCTCTTCGGGCGAGGGCAGGCGCGGCGTGCAGACGGCGGCCTTCAATTTACCGAACGACGAGCGCGTCGTCCGTGAAAAGGGTTCGAAGCGCGTGATGCTCAAGAACGTGCAGGAGGCGAAGTTCAATAAGACGCTCCTGCCCATCTCGCGCGTCGTGCTCACGCCCGCAGGCCAACGCGCGCTCTCCTTTGAATCCTTCTTCACACACATCCTCGCGCACGAGTTGATGCACGGGCTGGGACCGCACAACATCAAAGCGGGCGGCGGGGAGACGACCGTGCGCATGCAACTCAAGGAACTCTATTCCGCGATTGAAGAGGCGAAGGCCGACATCACCGGCCTCTGGGCGTTGCAGTATTTGATAGACAAAGGACTGGTGGAGAAACGCATGGAGCGTTCGCTCTATACAACCTTCCTCGCGAGTTGTTTTCGCTCGGTGCGTTTCGGCATCACGGAGGCGCACGGCAAAGGCATCGCCTTGCAGTTCAACTACCTCACGGACGAGGGCGCGATCAAATTCAACGAGCGCGCGGGCACTTTCGAGATCGACGAGTCGCGCATCAAAGCCGCCGTCGCGAAGCTGACGCGCGAGATTCTCACGCTGCAAGCCGAAGGCTCTTACGAGCGTGCCAAAGCGTTGCTCGACAAATACGGCGTGATTCGCCCGCCCATGCAGCGCGCCCTCGCACGTCTCGGCGATGTGCCCGTAGACATCGAGCCGCACTTCCCGCTCGCCCCAGGGTAAGAGAGGTAATAAGAGAAGTAAGTTGAGATTATTCGACGGGCGCGGGTTGAGGCTGAGACGGCGGCGAAGGCGGAGCGTCGTTGTCGGTCGCGCGATAACTTTCCAACGCGTATTGAACCACGCGCTGCTCGCCCGTCGAGTTGCAGGTGATGTAGTTGTGAAACTCCGAGGTGCGTGCGGCGACGTGCGCTTCGTGAATTTTGCCCGCGCCCGCCTCGGAGAATTTCACCAGCCAGCTTTTTTCCCCGGTGCGTTCGTGCCTGCGGTAGCGCAGTTCGCCGATGGCGTTGATGCCCGTCTCCCTGCGTATGAAGAACTCAGCGGCCTGCACGGGATACGAGTAACAGGTGCGCCCGCGATAGCCCGCGAGCACGAGTCGCCGCCCGTGCTCATACTCCCGCAGGATCGTCCGCCCGGCCTCTTCCGTGACGTGCGCGTAAAAGAGGCCGTGCGGGAAGCAGATGAGATTGGCCGCGAACCTGTCGCCGCCGACGTGCGACGACTGCCAGACCCGCTCGCGTTCCGCCGTCGCACCTTCGCGCAGAGACTTATAGAGCGCATAGCCGAACTTGGCGCAGCACTTGTCGCGCTTGCCGTGCGTGCAGACGAGATAGAGCGGCTCGTCCGTGCGAACTCCGCCCGCGAGAGAGTCGCCTGCGGCGGCGTTGGCGGCGGCGAGATCAAGGTTCAACAACTCCTCGTGACTGGAAAAAGTGAACCGCACGATTGAAGGCGAGCCTTCGCGGCAACGCACGATGAAACATGAGAGCGCATCGCGGCGCAGCCGTTCCTGTTTGATGAACAGCAGGCGGGAGCGTGGAACGAGTTTGCAGAAGTTGCCGAGATGCCTTTTGACCTGCGCCGAGAGCGTGCTCTCTTCGAACGCGTGCGCGCCCCACCCCTCTCGATATTCGACGAGCAGCCACACATCGCCAATCGAAGCCGTGCCGAAACTTCCTTCGGCGGCCTCGCGCGACAAATCGGAACAATAGAAGAAGGGTCGGCTCATCGTTTCCGGAAGCAGGCTCACGTCAACATCTCCGCACGCTTAATCTTTGGCGACGGTGCGGACGAGTCCGTGCCGCAGCAACTCGCCGAGAAAGGCGCGCACGGTCTGTTCGTCAAGTCGCCCTCCCGCCGCCTCGCATAATTCGGAGACGGAGAGCGCAGCGGTGCGCGCGTCCGCCAATCGCCTGAGGACGGGCAACGCACCCGCCGCGAACCGCCAGCGTTTTTTGTGACAACAAAACTCCACCACCCCGTCAACGACCTGCAAATCGAGCGGGCGCGGCGCGACGAGGCGCACGCGTACATCCTGATCGGCAGGGACGGGCTGCGTTAACGCGCTCCAAGGCAGGCTGACCTGTGCGCGCGGCTCGGCCTGCGCGTCCTGTTCTTTAAAGTATCGTTCGAGCAATCCAGCATCCCACGCGGCGCGCAGTTCTTCGCCGAGTCGCTCGACGTGGGCGGCGCGCTCGGCGGGCGTCGCAAAGCGCGGGAGGTCTTGGCGGAAAAGCTCGCTGGCGCGCAGTTGCCCGGCGAGCCACGCGAGCAGGTCGATGCCTGTGCGTTTGTGTATGCCGACGGTGAGATGGAGGGTCGGTTCGTCGAGCGGTTCGGCGACGTGCCACCAGCCGCGCGGGATGTAGAGCAAGTCGCCGTCTTCGAGCGTCGCCTGCCAGAGAGGCTCGCCTGAGGGTTTGGGCAAGTCGGCGTCGCCAGAGAGCGGGTGCGGGCGCGTCTCGCCGTAGATGCTCCAACGCTTGCGCCCCGTGACCTGCAAGATAAAAACGTCGTGATCGTCCCAGTGCAGATCAAAGCCGCGCGAGGTGTGCCACCCGGCGTAGGAATTGATCTGCACGCGCTCTTGGAAGAGGAGTTCCAATCCGGCGGCCAACGCTTCGAGCGGCGCGTGTAGTTCCTCAACCGCATCGAGCACGAGCGTTGCGCCCGCGCGAAGCTCGGCTGTGAATTTGACGGGTTGCAGACGCGGGATCGTCTGCTTGCTGCGTGCGCCCGAAGTGTGGCGCAGGTAGGAGGCGACGGGGAGGGCACGCCCTTCGCGCATCAGGCGCAGGCGCGGGAAGTCGAGGCGATGCTGCCGGAGAATCTCATTGAGACGCTCCCAGGGCAGCAACGACGCGAACCTGCCCGCCCGCCCGCGAATATGCCTGTACGTCTGACCCCAGGAGGAGGCGAGGAACTCCTCCGCTGTGTGTGGCTCCAAAAGTCTGCTTAAGCTGCGCGCGACCTCGGCATTCATAAAACGGCCATCAAACGCTTAAGCATTCTTGCTGTCAATCGTGATCACCGATGCGTCAGAATCGTCTGTGCCGTCGGAGTCCGAAGAATCGTCCGAGCCGTCGTCCGCGCCGAGCGAGTCGGTCAAATCCGTGTCCGTGCTCGTGCCCGTCGAGTCTAAACTGTCGGAGCCGGTGGAATCCGAACTGTCCGTGTCCGATGAATCGTCGCCCGTGTCCGAGCCGCCGTCGTTCGACGTGTCGCTGCTGTCGTCGCCCGCGCTCAAGTGCGCGCTGGCCTGTAAAGGCTCAACCGATAACAGCAGACCCGAAGCATCCGTCGTCTCCGGCTGCTCAACCTGTCCTGAATTGATCTGTTCTGACATAGCATCTCCTCTTCGTATTGAAAGTAGTTCGCAGTGTGCGCACAGATTATTATGAGCCGCGTGAAACTACAAGGACGCGCCGCACGCCTCGCCCGGATGGGTGCGCACGCGCCCGCTCACCTTTTCGTTTATGCCGCAACCCATATCGTGAGTTCGCGCCCGGCGGGTTCAGGCGCGCGGCGCGGCGGCGGTGTGAGAGTCGCGGGGAAACAGCGGCATTTACAGAGATTTCGCGCGGGTGCGGTGAGTCTCGATTTGTGGCACAGTCCTTGTTATAGAGAATACCGAGTCGTCAACACGCAAGTGAACGACGATCCAATTGAGAAGCCCGCCAGCGAAGGGGAGAGCGCTGGCGGGCTTCTCCTTCTATGCTCGCGCCATCCCGGCGACGCGCGTTTGCTCTCTGGCGCGGGCTGCCTCATAGTAGTTGGGCAATTGAAATCAAAACAGTGGGACGCGAGCGCGGGGCGACAATTCAATTTCGCGGCAATTCAGCTACCCCACCCGACAAGGAACCAACCGTACACGCGATGTTGAAAAAGATTCGTCTCGGCGACGACGTGCAGTCCTACTGCGGACGCTGCAAAGAAGAACGCATGCATCAGGTCGTCGCCTTACATTCCGATGGCCGGATCGAGCGCGTTACCTGTAACTACTGTCAATCCACACATCGCTATCGCGACCCGCAGGCCACGGCGGCGGCAGCGGTCAAGACTCGTCGCACGACCGGCGCACGCGCCTCCGAAGCCAGAGAGCGCGCAGTTTCCGACGCGCCCGCGCGCCCCTATTCGCCGCAAGAAAGTTATGCGGCGGGCGAGCGCATCACACATCCGAAATTTGGAGAGGGCAGCATTGTTGAAGCGCGGCAGGGCAAGATCGATGTCCGCTTCGGCAAGGAGTTGCGCACGCTTTTGCACGCGGGCTGAAACTCTCGCGGGCGACGCTGGCGCGCACCCCGACGCGAGACGCCCGCCACTTCGCATCACGAACGCAGCGCGCGAAACGACTCAGGCATCCACGGGCGTTTCGCGCCCGGCCAGGCGCGCCAGCGTCGAGATCAGGGCTTTCGGGTCAACCGGCTTTGCGAGATGCATCTGAAAGCCTGCGGCGAGCGCGCGTTTGCTGTCCTCAACCCCGGCGTAGGCTGTGAGTGCGACCGCCGGAATCTGCCCGCGCGCGCCATCACCGTAGAGTTTGCGCACGCGCCTGATCAACTCATAACCGTCTTCGAACGGCATGCCGATGTCCGAGACGAGCAGATCGGGTTGCCACTGTGCGAGCGTCCGCAAGGCTTCCGCCACAGACCCGCTCGTCTGCACTTCCGCTCCCTGTCGCCCGAGCACCTCCTGCACCAATTCGCGCGTGTCCGCTTCGTCGTCCACGACGAGAATACGCAAGCCTTCGAGCACCGCCGATTTGGCGAGCGACCCGTGCGCTTCCACTTCCGTCGCCGCATCAGGCGCGGGCGCGCCGTTGCCGCTCGCCTGCGCGCCCGAAGCGAGCGGCAGGCTGAGCGTGAAAGTTGCCCCTTGCCCGTCGCCGTCGCTCACGGCGCGAATCGCTCCGCCGTGGAGTTCGACGAGATGGCGGACGATGGCGAGGCCGAGGCCGAGGCCGCCGTGCTTGCGCGTCGTCGTGCCGTCGGCCTGCCGGAAGCGGTCGAAGATGTAGGGCAGAAACTCCGGCGCAATGCCCTGCCCCGTATCGCGCACCTCCAACTCGACGTGCCTCTCGTCGCACTTCAGGCCGACCTCGACATGGCCGCCTTCCGGCGTAAACTTCACCGCGTTCGAGAAGAGATTCCAGACCACCTGCTGCAAGCGCGCCGGATCGCCCGACACCATGCAGTGAGATGTCTTAAGCTGCGGCTTGACGTGGATGGACTTGGCTTCCGCCATCGGGCGCACGGTGTCAATCGTGGCTTCGATGATCGCGGAGAGTTCGACGGGATGAAAGTCGAGCGCGAGTTTGCCCGTGATGATGCGCGACACGTCGAGCAGGTCGTCTATCAACTGCGACTGCGAGCGCGCATTGCGTTCGATGGTTTCGAGCGCGCGAGCCATCATCGACATGTCGAGGTTGCCGCCGCGTATGAGATGGGTCCAGCCGAGAATCGCCGTGAGCGGCGTGCGCAGTTCATGCGAGAGCGTGGCTAAGAATTCGTCCTTCGTGCGGTTGGCGCGTTCGGCTTCGGCGCGTGCGGCCTGTTCACGAATCAGGAGGCGTGCGCGTTCCTCTTCGGCCTGTTTGCGCTCGGTCACTTCCTGCTGCAACTCCGTGGCGTGGCGTTGCGCCTCCGTGTAGAGCCGCGCGTTCTCGTAAGAGGCGGAGACTTGCGTGGCAAGCGTCACGGCGAGCCGCTCGTCGGCTTCGCTGAACTCCTCCGCGTCGAGTTTGTTGGTCAGGTAGAGCCAGCCGTAGGCGCGCGCGGGCGACAGGATCGGCGCGCCTAAGAATGACTGCATCGAGACGTGCGGCGACGAGAGATGTTCGGCTTCGAGCGTCTGCGCCACTTCGCTCAAACGCAGCGGGCGGCCTTCGGCGATCAACTGTCCGAGCACGCTCTCGCTCACCTGCGGCGCGTTCACGTTGTCGTCGCCGCGCTCGCACACGTCGCAGTGGCAATAGTAGCGAAGCGAACCCCCGTGCTCGTCCAGCACGCCGACGCCCGCGTGCTCCGCGCCCACGATCTCGCGCGCCGCGCTGCAAAACTTCTCCAAGACCTGTTCGGGGTCGCGTTCGGCGGCGAGTTCCTGTCCGAGGTCGATCAATTTGCCGAGACGTTGGAGATTGGCGTTCTCCAGTTCGATATTTTTCTCGTGGAGAAGCGCGGCCTGCCGCTTGATCTCTTCCGTCTTCTTATACAACTCGACGAAGACGGCGACCTTCGAGCGCAGGATGTCCGGATCGACGGGTTTGAGAATGTAGTCCACCGCGCCGAGCGAGTAGCCGCGTGCGATATGCCGGTTGCCGGTCGAGTCTGCGGTGAGGAAGATGATCGGGATGTCGCGGGATTTTTCGCGCCCGCGAATGAGCGCGGCGGTTTCCAGACCGTCAATGCCCGGCATGTAGACATCGAGCAGGATGACGGCCACCTCGCCTTCGAGCAGATAACGCAGAGCCTCGTCGCCGGAAGCGGCGCGGACGAGATTGCGGTCCGGCGCTTGCAGGATGGCTTCGAGCGCGAGCAGGTTCGTCGGGCTGTCGTCCACCATCAAGATATTGATTTTTTGCGTCTCAGCTAGCATAGGACGATTCCGGCTCGTGTTGACATTAGTTTATTCAAGTAGGGCGCGATCTCTCTGAGCGGCAGGATCGCGTCAACCATCGTGGCGGCAATGGCCGCCTGCGGCATCCCGCGCGACTCCGCGCTCGACGGGTCTTCCACCAGACACAGGCCGCCGTAGGATTTTATCTTCGCGAGTCCACGCGCGCCGTCCGTGTTGGCTCCCGTCAGGATCAGGCCGAGCGTGCGCTCCTGGTAAATGTCCGCCGCCGATTCAAACAGCACGTTGACCGAGGGGCGCGCGTAACCGACAGGGGCTTCCGTGGAGAGAGCGAAGCCGTCGCGTTCGATGAGCAGATGATAGTCGCGCGGCGCGAGATAGACGCGCCCCGGCGCAATCGCCTCTTTATCGTTCGGCTCCGAGAGCGGGAGCGCGCAGTACTTTTGCAAAAACTCGCAGAGGTTATCAGAATCTTTGCCGCGATGCTGCACGACGACGATGGGCAGCGGGAAATCACGCGCCAGCGCGGGCAGCAGAATTTGCAGCGCAGCCAGTCCGCCGTATGAAGTGCCGACGACGACGAGTTCTACGGTCAACCTCTTATTTCACCTTTCGGTACAGCTTATCGCGGCTGTCCAGCCTCTCATAAAAATCTGCGCGCGGCGTAAACTTCAGAGACTCTTTATTGCCGAGTCCGAAGACGCCGAACATCGAGAGGCTATCGTAAACCAGATTGTGCACGCGCTCTTGCAGCGCCTTGTTGAAATAGATCATCACGTTGCGGCACAGGATAACGTGAAACTCGTTGAACGATCCGTCCGTCACGAGGTTGTGTTCGGAGAAGACCACGTTGGTCTTGAGCGCGGGATGAAAGATCACGTTGTCGTAATGCGCCGTGTAGTAGTCCGAAAACTCGTGCTTGCCGCCCGCACGCATATAGTTGCCGGTATATTCCTGCATCGCCGAGAGCGGGAAGATGCCCTCGCGCGCCTTGCGTAAGACCTCGCGGCTGATGTCCGTCGCATAGATCACGCACTTCCGGTACAAGCCCTCCTCCTGCAAGAGGATCGCCATCGAATAGACTTCTTCGCCCGTCGAACAGCCCGCGTGCCAGATGCGCACGGTCGGGTAAGTTCGCAGGATGGGCACGACCTTCGTGCGAAACGTCAGGTAGAAACTCGGATCGCGAAACATCGACGTGACGTGCACGGAGAGTCCCACGAGCAGCCTCTCCATGCACGCGTCGTCGTGCAACACGCAATCCTGATAGGCCGAGACGGTGGCGATCTTCTCGGCGCGCATGCGTTCGAGAATCCGCCGCTTGATCGAAGCAGGCGAGTAGTCGCGAAAGTCGAAACCGTAGACGCGATACAAGCCTTCGAGCAGGAGGGCGATCTCGATGTCTTCGAGGTGGTTCTGTTCAGACGGCAATGCGCTCATCTTTATCCTTGCGCTTCTTCCTGATGATAGAGCCAGACGCGCAGCAGCGACAGCAGTTGATCGATGTCCAGAGGCTTCGAGATGTAATCGGACGCCCCGGCCTCGATGCAGCGGTCGCGGTCGGCCTTCATCGCCTTCGCGGTCAAAGCGATGATCGGCAGATTCTTAAACCGCTCGATCTGCCGGATGGCCTGAATGGCCTGATAACCGTCCATGCCCGGCATCATGATGTCCATCAAGACCGCTTCGACGCCCTCGGTCGCCTGCAAAGTGTCGATGCCCTCCTGCCCGTTCTCAGCGTGGACGACCTCCATGTTGTGGCTCTCAAGCGCGCTCGTGAGCGCGAAGATGTTGCGCACGTCGTCGTCGACGATCAAGACCCTGCGCCCCGCGAGCACGGGATCGCGGCGGTGCAGTTGTTCCAGCATCCGACGCTTTGGCTCCGGTAGATTGGCTTCGACGCGGTGCAGGAAGAGCGCCGTCTCCGCCAACAGGCGTTCCGGCGAACTCACCTCCTTGACGATGATCGCATCGGCGACCTTGCGCAGTTGCGTCTCCTCCTTGCCCGTCAACTCCTTGCCCGTATAGACGATGATGGGCAAGTCTGCCCGACCCAGATCCTTCTGAATCTTCTCGATCAACTCGAAGCCGGACATGTCCGGTAGTTTGAGGTCAACCACCATGCAATCGAAGGGTTCGGCTTGCAGAGCGTCGAGGGCTTCCTGTCCGGTGGCGACGGCGGTGGTCGTCACGTCGCCGTTGCCGATCAACTCGACGATGCTCATGCGCTGCACGTCGTCGTCTTCCACGACGAGCAGGCGGCGCACGCGCCTGTCGGCGAAGGCCGTGATCTGATCGAAGGCCGAGGCCAAATCTTCGCGGCTCACGGGTTTTTGCAGGTGCGTGATCGCGCCGAGATGCAAAGCGCGCTGGCGTTGCTCCTCGCCCGAAATGATGTGGACGGGGATGTGGCTCGTGTTCGGATCATGCTTCAGGCGATCCAACACAGTCCAGCCGTCGCGGTCTGGCAACTTGATGTCGAGCGTGATGGCGTCCGGCTTGTATTTGCGTGCGAGCGCGAGCGCAGCATCGCCGCGCGTGGCGACGAGTCCCTTGAAGTTCTTCTCGCGCGCGAGGTCTAACAGGATGCGCGCGAAATTGAGATCATCTTCAACGATGAGCACGACGCGCTCGCCGTCGAAGATGTCGTTGCGGTCGTCGCTGATCTCGGTGGTGGCAATGAGCGCGGCTTCCATGTCGGAGATGGCCGTCGAAGTCCACGCCGAGATGGGTTCCGCAACGGTCGCCGCCTGCGCGGGGCGCGTCCCCCCGGAGGCGTCCAGAGTGCGGCCTGAGCCGTTGCCGGAGGTGGCGACGGAAACGTAACTGAGCGGCAGGTAGAGCGTGAAGGTGCTGCCCTCGCCCGGCACACTCACGACGCGAATCTCGCCGCCGAGGAGGCGCGCGATCTCGCGGCTGATGGAGAGGCCGAGTCCCGTGCCGCCATACTTGCGGCTCGTCGTGCCGTCGGCCTGCTGGAACGCCTCGAAGATGATGCGCTGCTTGTCCGCCGCGATGCCGATCCCCGTGTCGCTCACAGAGAAGGCGACCACGCGCTCGACGCGGTTCAGAGCCTCCTGGTAAAACTTCATGCCGGGGAGCGCGGGTTCGATGCGCAGCGTGACGCTTCCCTGCTCCGTGAACTTGAAGGCGTTGGAGAGCAGGTTCTTGAGAATCTGCTGCAAACGCTTCTCATCCGTGCGCATGAAGACGGGCAACTTATCGTCGCGTTCGATGGAGAAACCGAGTCTCTTGTCGAGCGCAACCTGTTGGAAGCTGCGTTCGAGTTGCCCGCCCACTTCCGTAAACGAGACATCGCTGATGTCTATGCCCATCATGCCGGACTCGATCTTGGAGAGATCGAGAATGTCGTTGATGAGCGAGAGCAGGTCTGCGCCGGACGAATGGATCGTCTCGGCAAACTGCACCTGCTTCGGCGTCAGATTGTCGTCCTTGTTCTCGGACAACTGGCGCGAGAGGATGAGCATGCTGTTCAGAGGCGTGCGCAGTTCGTGCGACATGTTGGCGAGAAACTCCGACTTGTACTTGGAAGTGAGCGCGAGTTGTTCGGCCTTCTCTTCCATCGCCCAGCGCGCTTCCTCCACCTCGCGGTTCTTCGCCTCGACCTCGGCCTTCTGCTTCTCCAGCAGCGTCGCCTTCTCCTGCAACTCTTCGTTCGTCTGCTGCAACTCCTCCTGCTGGCTCTTCAACAGTTCTTCCGATTCGCGCAAAGATTCCGCCTGCTGTTCGAGTTGTTCGTTCTTCTTCTTGAGTTCGTCCTGCTGGCTCTGGAGTTCCGCCGCGAGCGATTGCGATTGCAGCAGCAGGTCTTCGGTGCGGCTGTTGGCCTCAATCGTGTTCAGGACGATGCCGATGGATTCGGTCAACTGATCGAGGAACGTCAGGTGCGTATCGTTGAAGCGATTGAACGACGCCAGTTCGATGACCGCTTTTACTTCGCCTTCAAACAGGACGGGGAGCACGATGATATTCAAGGGTGCGGCTTCGCCTAGACCCGACCCGATGCGGATGTAGTTGTCCGGCACGTTCGTCAAAAGGATGCGCTCTTTTTCCAGCACGCACTGGCCGACGAGTCCCTGCCCCGGCTTGTACTCGTTCGATAGATTCTTGCGCTCCGTGAAGGCGTAGCCGCCGAGCAACTTCATTAGGGGCGAGCCGTTGTTGGAAGCGTTGACGTAGAAGACGCCCTGCTGCGCATCCACGAGCGGCGCGAGTTCGGAGAGGACGAGTTGGGAGACGGTCGCCATGTCGCGCTGCCCTTGCAGCATGCGTGTGAAGCGCGCGAGGTTCGTCTTCAACCAGTCCTGTTCGGTGTTCTTCTGCGTCGTCTCCTTGAGATTGAGAATCATCTCGTTGATGGTTTCGGAGAGCGCGGCCACTTCGCCGAGCGCCTCGACATCGATGGAGCGCGTGAGGTCGCCCTTCGTCACGGCGGTGGAAACGTCCGCGATGGCGCGCACCTGCGTCGTGAGGTTGGCGGCCAGCCCGTTCACGTTGTCGGTCAGGTCGCGCCAGGTGCCCGCCGCGCCCGGCACGTTGGCCTGCCCGCCGAGTTTTCCTTCCACGCCTACTTCGCGCGCCACGGTCGTCACCTGATCGGCGAAGGTGGCGAGCGTGTCGGTCATGCTGTTGATGGTGTCGGCCAACTCGGCGATCTCGCCTTTGGCCTCGACGGTCAGCTTGCGTTTCAAGTCGCCGCCCGCCACCGCCGTCACGACCTTCGCGATGCCGCGCACCTGACCCGTCAGGTTGCTCGCCATCGAGTTCACATTGTCGGTGAGGTCTTTCCAAGTACCCGCCACGCCGCGCACATCCGCCTGCCCGCCTAACTTTCCTTCCGTACCCACTTCGCGCGCCACGCGCGTCACTTCCGACGCAAACGAATTGAGTTGATCCACCATCGTGTTGATGGTGTTCTTCAACTCAAGGATTTCGCCTTTCACATCCACCGTGATCTTCTTCGACAGGTCGCCATTCGCTACGGCGGTCGTCACGTCCGCGATGTTGCGCACCTGACCCGTCAGGTTTCCGGCCATCGAGTTCACATTGTCGGTGAGGTCTTTCCAAGTACCGGCCACGCCGCGCACGTCCGCTTGCCCGCCCAACTTTCCTTCCGTACCCACCTCGCGCGCCACGCGCGTCACTTCCGACGCAAACGA
>DASWNS010000558.1:0-20449 GCA_036399115.1 Pyrinomonadaceae bacterium
TGCTTCTTTCGCCATGTATGAAGGATGCCACCCTTAAACAAGAGTTGCGGCGCAAGCCTCTTCCGTGATGAGGAAAGATAATCAGGGCGTGGGTAGTAGGGCTTACCTGTCCAATCCATGTGAGAGCGATTTGCAGGGTCTTGCATGTAGTGCTCAAAAGGCGCACGCACATTGCCGGAGATGTAAACGGACTGCACTTCACACGATCCAAAATCAATTACGCGTCCTTTGTCATCGTAAGAAACTAATACAACGTCTATATTACCGGCAGATTGGCCGTATTTATCTTTAAGTCGAACCTCAACCAGTGATGTCCATGTGGTTGCTGGCGGGAAGAAGAAAGCGGCTGCGTCATCAGCGATGAGCCAATCTTCACGAAAACGAACGGGACAAGTAATTGCTACAGCATCGCTTTCATGCACGCTACACACGCCAAGAGGAGCATTGGCTTTGTCCTTCGTGCAGTTAGGCACTTTGTTATTAAATGGGCAGAGCCGCTTTTCTTGATAGCGGGTTGCTTCGGGCGATTGGTTGTCTATAGGAAAGCCGAAGACTTCCGCAAGTGGTTGCTTAGGCACACTATACCTTTCTAAACAAGATATTCAGATAATAATGTCAAATTAAAAGGGAGTCTATCAAAGGTAGATTCAGATCGTTTTAGCTCAAGAATCAAAATTTCACTTCTTACTACCTTTCCTGCTCACCCTTGAACTCTCAGCTTTAGCCTTCGGCGGTCTGCCTACTTTGCGGTCTTCTACAAGGCTTAAGTCTTCTTCTTTAATTACATAGTCGCGTCCCACCTTTTCAGCCGGTAACCGTTTTTCGTTTATTAACTGATGGACACGTGGGATGCTGATGCCCAAGCGTTCAGCGGTCTGCTTTGTCGTTAAAAGTCCCATGAAGGTGATTATTTATATGTCTGCCGAAATCCTATATCAAATTATAGATTTCTGTTGACGAACACTAGAAGATGCTATAGTGTTTCGCCTACCCACACGCGCACTATAAACTGTTTGCAGATACGTGTCACCGATGCAAGTCAGAACCGCCTCTCGCCCGTTGGTAAACAACTATAAATAGGCGAGGACTTACCAAGACGGCGATCTCGATAAGTCCTCTACACCAGTAACCACTCGAAAGGAACTACTGATGCGAAAAGATAATAGCACGCGCACGCCAGCCGCCCGCCGACGAGAGCCGAGTTTTGAAGAACCTATACGGCGTTGGGCTAACCTGCCGATTACACAAGACAGAGCGAGGGAGTTGGTTGACTTGATCACGAGGCGCGAGGATAGAGATGCTTTGGACGCCTTGATGGAGTTGATCTGTGGGGTGATGCCTTACGCGCCGTCTGACGACAAGCATGATTTGGATGAGAGGGTTCTGGCCGGACACGCTGCCCTGTGGCATGCGTTTGCGGATACGACGCGGGCGCACAATGACCTCGGCGCGTATGTCGTCGGGTTGAAGTGCGCCGAGTGGGAATAGCGCGGGGCTTCGTTACGCGTGACGCGTGGCGCGCGCTACGACGCGGCGCATGCGTTCGCTCGCTCCGAGCGCGGCGATGGCCGCTTCGGTCGCAAACTGCGGCGCAAACGCCACCCGTCGCAGCCATGAGCAGACGCGCAGACGCGCGGCGAACCGCTCTCGATAGCGTGCGCGATAGTCCTCCGCCAGTCGGGCGAAACCCGCGCCCGCGCGCAACTGCGGCAGCGCACTTGTCACGGCCTCGCCCGCCAGTTCGCCGCTCTCCAAAGCCATCAACATGCCGCTCCCCGTGAATGGGTCTATGAACGAGGCCGCGTCGCCCACCATCAACAACCCTTCCGCCGGGACCACCTCGCGCCGCCCGAAACTCTCCAAGCCCACCGCCAGCCACTCCGAACGCACGCGCGCGCCGCGCAGAGTCTCCGCCGCACGACTGTTCGACATCACGATCTCTCGCATCACGCGCGCCGCATCGCTCGCACGCGCACGCACGTCTTGCGCCGCCACGATGAAACACAAATTACTCAACTCATTCTCCACGCAACTCAGCCCGCCGTAGCCGCCTCGATAAAAATAGATCTCGCACGCGCCCGCCGCGCCCCCTGCGTTTTCGAGATGCGTCTTGAACGCCACGAGCGGCATGCGTCTCGACGCCGCGCCGCCCCTCTTCGCTTCACGCGTCGCGCCGCCGGACACCTTCACACGCGGCTCGACCCGGCGCGCCAACGCACGCGCACGCCCCGTCGCATCAATCGTCACGCCTGCACGCAACTCCGACATGCCCCTGCGTGACTCGACGCGCACGCCGCACACCGTGCGCCGCGCCGCGTCTGCAAACAACAACCCCGTGACCTGCGCTTCTTCCAGTACCTCTACGCCCACCGCACGCGCGCGCTGCAACAAACGCTCGTCCATCTCCGCGCGGCTCAGACCGAGCGCGCCCGCCGCCTCTTTCCCGAACCACGCGCTCGGCACACCCGCGCGCCGCCCGCTCTGCGCGAAAAAAAGCGTCTCGCCGACCTGCGCGCCGCCCGCTCCGCTCATCTCCTCCAACACGCCGAGACGCGCGAAATGCGGCAGGCACTCAGGCGAAATAAACTCTCCGCACAACTTCGCGCGCGGAAACTTCTCCCGCTCGACGAGCAACACGCGCGCGCCGCGCGTCGCCAGGTGCACCGCCGCGCTCGCGCCCGCTGGACCACCGCCCACCACGATCACGTCATAATCTTTTGTCAGGCTCTCACTCATGCTCAACTCACGCTCCCCTTAGCTCCCGCCGAGCACCAGACGGAAAGGAAATCGCCGCCGTACCTCTACGTTCTCCAGTTGCGCCGTCTCTGCCATCCGGCGCAACTCTCCGGCGCGAAAACTCCGCCGGATGGAGAGCGCGCCGTCCTCGCGCAAGAGGCGATTGTGTAAGAACAGACGCCCGACCGTCGTGTAGAGAAAATAGGCGAGGGCGTGCCGGTGCAAATCTATGACGAACAGGCGGCGGCGCGCGACGCGCTTGAACTCGCGCAAGATTTCGACGACGGCTTCGTCTCGAAAGTGGTGCGTGAAGAGTGAGCAGATGACGTAATCGAAAGAATCATCCGCGAACGGCAGCCGCAAGGCGTCGCCGCGCACCGCTCTGATCTCTTCGAAGTCGTGCGACTCTTCCAGAATCGCCCGCGCCGAACGCTCGTTCAACTCAAGCCCCGTGAGCCGCGCACGCCACCCGCGCCGCCGCGCCTCCCGCGCCACCACACGCAACAACTCACCCGACCCAGCCCCCACGTCGAGCAGCGAAAAACTCTGCACGCCCGACTCCACGATCTCCGGCACGAGCGAGGTTTTCAACGCGCGCGCATCTCCCAGCCACTTGTTCACGCGCCGCAGTTCGACCAGACATCCTTCATACTCCTCCGGCGTGTAGTCGCCCTTGTCCAGATGCTCTAACTCATAACTCCGCTCGCTAAACATATAAGATAGTGACGCGTGACAAGTGACGAGTGACGAGTTGAAGACAAAGAAAACTTAGGACATCGCCCGTCGCTCCTTGCACGTCGAGCGTCGCTCGCGGCGTATCGTTCGTTCTAAACTGTTCCCCGTCTCTCGTCACTCGTCACCTGTCTTCAACTCGTCGCTTGTCTTCGACTCGTCACTCGTCACTTGTCACTTGTCACTTGTCAAACCTTCTCTACGACGAGCGCGCTGTTCTTCGAGCCGAAGCCGATGCAGTTGCAGAGCGCGACGCGCACGTCCGCTTCGCGTGCGACGTTGGGCACGTAGTCCAGATCGCACACGGGGTCGGGTTCGTCGAGGTTGATGGTGGGCGGGATCATCTTCGTGTTGATGGCGCAGAGCGCGGCGGCGAGTCCCGCCGCGCCTGACGCGCCCTGCGGGTGACCGATCTGCGATTTCGTGGCCGACATCGGGATGGCGTGCGCGTCTGCGCCGAAGGCGAGTTTCAGGGCTTGCGTCTCGATGCGGTCGTTGAGTTGGGTCGAGGTGCCGTGCAGGTTGACGTAATCAACTTCCGAGGGCGCGCGTCCGGCATCCGTGAGCGCGAGGCGCATGGCGCGTGCCGGTTCTTCGCCCGTCTCTTCCAGACGCACGCGATGATAAGCGTCGCACGTCGCACCGTAGCCCTTGATCTCGGCATAGACTTTCGCGCCGCGCGCACGCGCTCGCTCGTAATCTTCGAGCACGTAAATCCACGCGCCTTCGCCGAGCACGATGCCGGAGCGGTCGCGCGAGAACGGGCGCGAGGCGCGTGCGGGCGCGTCGTTCCACTCCTTCGTCAAGACGGTCATCAAGTTGAAGCCCGCGAGGATGCCCGGCGCGATGGGCGCGTCCACGCCGCCCGCGAGCATAACCTCCTGACGACCGAGCACGATATGTTCGGCGGCGTAGGCGATGGCATCCGTCGAACTCGTGCAGCCCGTTGAGATGATGTGCGAGAGGCCGCGCAGGCCGAAGGCCATGGAGAGTTCGGAAGAGAGTCCGCCGTGTGTCGAAGCGGGGATCGTATAGACGCTCGCTTTCGTCGTCGCACCGGAGAAGTAGTATTTATACTGCTGCTCTGTGAAGGCGAGTCCGCCGCCGCCCGTGCCGAGCACCACGCCCGTCGCGCGCCGCTCCGCCAGACTCGCATCCGAAAAATGAAGCCCCGCGTCTTCCAGAGCCTCGCGTGCGGCGGCGAGCGCGAGCGGCACGGTGCGCGGCACATGCTTGCGGTCTTTTGCGCCCACCTGCGCTTCCCAGTCGAACGCGCGCACCTCCGCTGCGATCTGAACCGCCGAATTGCTCACGTCGAAACTCTCGATGCGCCGCGCGCCGCTCTCGCCCGCGACGAGCGCACGCCAGAACGCTTCGCGCCCGATCCCGATTGGCGTCACACAACCCATCCCCGTGATGACGACGCGGCGCAGTTGCTTCAGAGTTCTCAACATGTCGGTTTTTTAAATCTTCGCGAGGAAGTGTTTCGATAGTATTGAGGCAAACACCGCAGAGCATAACATCACACGCAAGCCCCCCGCTAACATTTAACCCGGCCTCTCGGGCGCAGCCAAAACTTTTGTTTCACAGTTGAAATAAAGTATTGCACATGAAAAGAAGCTATGGTATAAGCTGCCGTCATCAAGACTTGCGGTGCAAAATTTTGGTTCTGTTAAGGAGAGAATTTATGGACGGCAGCACGAAACATATTCCGGAGGGCTACCATGCCATCACGCCTTATTTACATGTCCGGGACGCAGCACGCGCCATAGAGTTTTACAAAGACGTGTTCGGGGCGACCGAGGTTCTACGCATGGACGAACCGGGCGGAAAGATCGGGCACGCCGAAATACGGATCGGCGGCTCCCACGTCATGCTGGCCGACGAGTTTCCAGAGATGGACGTGCGCAGCCCCGAATCGTATGGCGGCACGCCCGTCTCGCTCCTGCTCTACGTCGAAGACGTGGACGCTCTGGCCGAGCGTGCCGTCGCGGCGGGCGCGAAGCTGCTGAGTCCGCTCGAAGATAAATTCTACGGCGACCGCATGGGCAAACTCCAAGACCCCTTCGGGCACATCTGGGCAATTGCGACGCACAAGGAAGACGTGTCGCCCGAAGAGTTGCAGAAACGCGCGACGGCGGCGGGCTTGCACGGTTGAAGGCCATCCCCCGGCTGACGGCAAAAGCATTCCGGCGCTAAGCGCGGGGAGGAGCGCGAAGTGAGCGCAGAGGAGTGTCCCATGCTTCCTAAGTCTCAGGTCAAAGGCGGCAACTTGAGACTTGAGACTTGGAACATGGGACTGGGGAGCTACTCTGCGCTCATTCCGCGCTCCTCTCCCGGCGTCTGCGCCGTTGAAGTCGTCGCCCGTGCGGTTAATACCCGTCTAATCTCGCGCTCTTCTCGCGGCGGTTCGCGTGGCCGGTGCCGGAGCTTTCGGCAGGCTCAGCAAGTTGGCGAACAGGCGATACGCGCCGGGGACTCCGGCGGGGAGTTGGCGAAACCAAGCGTAGGACGTGTAGACGTAATGACCGCGACCGATGCGCGCATAGACCTGACCGCCGCGCTGTTCGCCCTCGCCCGCGTCGTGTGATTCGAGGAGCGGCGTGTAGGCCGCGTCGAAGGTGGTGAAGTTGTAGAGGCTGCGCTCCTGCACCCAGCCCTGCCAGTCGGCGTCGTCGATGCGGTTCGGGAAGTTGAACGCGGGATGCGCGGGCTGCAAGACACGCACCGGAGCATTCTCGTCAACCACGCGCGCAATCGTCGCAGACCCGCCCGCGCGTTGCGGCGCCACTTCCATCGCGGCGGGCAGCGGCGGCAGTTTTTTCGCAGCGTAGTCCGGGCGTTGATACTGGACGATGAGCGCGCCGCCGCGCCGTACAAACTCCGATAGGCGCGCGTGATGCGCGACGAAATCGGGGCGCGTCTGCGAAGCGCGCACGCCGACGACGATGGTATCGAAACGAGAGAGATCGCCTGCGGCGAGTTGCCGCTCGTCGAGCAAGGTCACGGTTAATCCCATCCGGCGGATCGCTTCCGGCACTTCGTCGCCGCTGCCCATGATGTAGCCGACGCGCACGCTCGCCACGTTCAGATCAAAGACGCGCACAATCGTCTCCGCGCTCCTGTAGTAGTAGTGCGTCTGGATGTGCGGGTAACTGATCGCGTGGCTTGTCTGGCCGAAGGTTAGCGATTGCGGCAGATGCGGCTGGCGCAAACGTCGTTCAGGCAGAAAGGTGGCGGCGAAACTTCTCACGTAGTACTCGCCCGCGCGCGTGCCGCGCGGAACCGTGAAGGTGTAGGACTGCGTTGCGCGCTCGCCTTCGGAGTTGAAGTTGAAGGGCGTCGTCTCCGGCAGCCGCCAGCCGACGGGCAGACTGATGCCCGCCCCGCCCGTTGCAAGCAAACTCTCCGTCTGTCCCAAAGCAGGCTCGACGTTGTTCACCAACTGTAGAGTCAACTGCCGCGTGCGTTCGCGCGAGCCTTGCGGGACGATGACGAGCGCGGGGTCGAGTTGCACGTTGATCTCCGGCACGACGTTGACCTCGCGCCACACTTCCCCGCGCACGTTGTCGAGATAACGATACTGGACGGGCGCGCTGATGGTTTGAGGCGACCCGCCCACGTCCATCACTACCTCAGCCGAGACGGGCGGCGGCGCAAACGGCTCTGTCTTCGGATCGTCTTTATCCCACACGTACATGTCGCGCCTGCCTCGCGGCTCACGCCCCGAACTCGCCAGCCAGTAGGGCTGCGTCAGTTCCGCATCGACGGGCACGTGTACGCGAAAGTATGCGACGGCCAGCGCGGCCTCGCGTGCGACAAAGGCCGTCTCGCCCTTCGACGGCTCCGCGAGTCGTTCGACCCGCCACTTCTCCGGCGCGCGCAGGCGCAACTCTTCGACGCGCCCCACGCGCGGATCATCCGCAAAGACGCGCACGGCGACGACGAACGAACCGCCGCGCGCAATCGTCTCCGCGTCCGCGAGCGCATCGAGACGAACGCCGTGCGCGAGTCGCAACGCCTCGCTGAACTCGCGCTCCTTTTGCGCGAGCAGAAAGTCGGCTTCGGCGCGCGCAGCGGGAGAATCTTTAAGTTGTGCAAGCGTCCGTCGCGCCTGTCGTGTGTGGAGGAGTCCGGCGGCGAGCGCGGCGTGGATAGTGCGCGGCGCGAGCGCGTTGAAATGTTCGAGCGCGTGTTTGGCGGCGCGGTCTACCTGTTCAAGCTCTTTCGAGAGCGCATCGTCGCGGAGTCCGGCGGAGCGGATGAGGCCGTGCAGCGTCGTGTCGAGTCCCTCGTAGATGCTCCGTTCGTTTTGCGCGACTTGAAACGGGCTGGGCGCACTTTTGACCAGACGCACGCGCGACGTCTGCGCGCCGCGCAACTCCAGAGCGGCCTCGGCCTGCGACTTGTGCTGGCTGCGCCCCTCCATCGCCACTTCATAAAAACTCCTGCCGAGCAGCGGATCGAAACGCCCCGTGTCGATCTCTACCACGCTCGCATTCGTTCCCTGCCCTGTGCTCGCACCGGCAGCGGCGGGTGGCTGTCCGAAGACGCTCACGTAAAGTTTCTTCGCCTGCCACGGTCGCAAGCCTTCTGCGAGTTGTTCGGGGAACGCGGCGGGGTCGGCGGCGGCGGCGAAGGCGAGCGGCGTTAAGTAGCCTGCGAATTGATGTTGACCATGGCCGTCTGCGGGCGTGCCGTTCCAGCGCGAGATGATGACGAGCGGGCGAAAGCGTCGTATGACGCGCACCATATCTGCCAGCAGTTCGCGCTCGTTCCAACGCTCAGCCGTCTCTTCGCGCGTCTTCGTGAAACCGAAATCGAAGGCGCGTGTGAAGAACTGCTCGCCGCCGTCGAGTTTGCGCGCCTGTAAAAGTTCTTCGGTGCGGATGACGCCGAGCGCGTCAAAGAGTTCTGCGCCGATGCGATTCTGCCCGCCCTCGCCGCGATTGAGCGAGAGGTAGCCGACGCGTGCGCCGTCGCCTCGTGCGAGCCGCGCGATCAGTGCGGAGTCTTCGTCGTCCGGGTGCGCGCCCGTGTGCAACACGCTCGCCGTCGTTTGCAAACGACGCAACAGCAAGCCCAACCCGACCGCGCCCTCGTTGTAAGTCGTGCGCACCTGCGCGCGTGTGACGAAGGACACAGGCGCGACGTAAGAGACGCCGCCCGTCGAAAGTGTGAAGAGACAGGCGAGCGCAATGAGACGAATAAAGAGACGACGCATAAAAATTTTGCCGCACCGGCAAGAGCTAATCTCAAAACGAGACAATCTCAAGAAGAGATGATCTCAAGACGACAGAACAACCGCTCGCTTCGCACGATCAGGGCAGCGAGCGTCTATACCGATTTCGGATCGCGCACGGTCAGACTCAAGAGATAGCCGACGAGGACGACGACGAGGCAGCCAATCACGTTGAACCAGAGGAAAGCGATCTCCGTAAAACGGCTCGCAATCCAGACGGACGTGATGCCGAAGAGCAAGCCCCAGAACGCGCCGCGCGCACGCGCACGCGGCACGGCGACGGCGAGCACGAAGACCCCCAAGAGCGAACCGTAGAAGAACGAGCCGAAGCGATTGACGACTTCGATGAGCGAGCCGAGCGTTGTGGCGTAGAGCGCGACGAAGCAGGCGAAGATGCCCCACAGCCCCGTGGCGATGCGCCCGATCTTCACATAATGGCGGTCGTCTGCCTGCGGCTTGTAGTGGCGACGGTAGAAGTCAATCGTCGTCGCGGTGGCGAGCGCGTTCAACTCCGCGGAGATGCTCGACATCGCCGCGGCGAAGATCGCGGCGATGATCAGGCCGATCACTCCGGCGGGCATGTTCTGCACGACGAACGTGGGAAAGACGTAGTTGACATCGGTAAAGGTCTTATTGCCGCTCGATTCTTTGACGAGCGCGAGGCCGTGCCCGCGCGCCTCGTTGAAACCTTTGTTCGCGGCCAGATAAGCCTCGCGCGCCGACGCACGCGCCGCCGCATCGTCGCTCTCCTCATGCTTCACATAATCAACCGCCGCGCGTTGTCGTTCGGCAAACGCTCGCTCGTATTCCGCGTTGAGCGCGTTGTAGTCCGCCGCGCGCGAGCCTTCGGCCACCTTCGCCTGTTCGACGCGATTGAAGATCATCGGCGGCGGTTGGAACTGGTAGAAGACGAAGACGAGCACGCCGACGAGCAGGATCAAAAACTGCATCGGGATTTTGACGAACGCGCTCATCAACAGAGACGTGCGCCCTTCGCCAACCGACTTCGCCGTCAAAAATCGCTGCACCTGGCTTTGGTCGCAACCGAAATAGGCGAGCATCAAAAACAGCCCGCCGATGAGTCCAGACCAGAGCGTGTAGGTCTGTTTGAGATCGAAGGTCGTATCGACGGTGGTGAGTCTTCCCGTCGTGCCTGCGAGATGGAGCGCGTCGCCGAGCGAGACTTCGGGCGGGAACTTCGCGAGGATGATGAAGAGACAGACGAAGAGGCCGAAGAAGATGATGATCATCTGCTTCACGTCCGTCCACGTCACGGCCTGCACGCCGCCGACCATCGTATAGATGGTGGTCGAAAGTCCCATCGCGAAGACGGTCGCCGTCTCGCTCCAACCGAGCACGATGGAGAGGATCACGGAGGGCGCGGCGATGATGACGCCCACGCCAAGCCCGCGCGAGATGAGAAAAAAGAAGCTCGTCAGCGTGCGCGTCTTCAAGTCGAAACGCTTTTCCAGATACTCGTAGGCGGTGAAGACTTTCGCGCGGTAGAAGAACGGGACGGCGGTGATGCAGAGAATGACCATCGCGAGCGGGAGGCCGTAGTAGAACTGTATGAAGCGCATCCCGTCGTTGTAAGCCTGCCCCGTCGTGCCGACGAGTGTGATGGCGGAAAGCTGCGTCGCCATGACGGAGAGGCCGACCGCCCACCAGGGCAGACTGCGATTGGCGAGAAAGTAGCCTTCGGCGTTCCCGCTGTGTTTCGTCATGCGCACGCCATCCCAGATGATATAGACGAGATAAGCGACGACGACAGCCCAATCAAGTAGGCGCATGTTCTTTTAGTATGAAGTTCAAACTCAGGACGAAAACTGGCGCGAGAAGAGATACAAGGCCGTGATGACCAGCACGGCGAACACGATGACCGCGACATAGATCACATGCCAGCGCGCATCTTCCTCACGCAACTCCCGCTCTTTTTCCGACGTGCTCTCTGGCATCGCATCCTCAAAAAAATGATCTGCCTTAAGGTCGTGATTATACGCCGAAGGATGAAATAAACGCTTGCCGAAATTTCCTAACGCACGCGCCGCCTGCGTGCGCGCCATAAACTGAGTGCGACGAGCGCGGTCGCGCCGCCCGAGATGTCGATCAGGCTGTCCCAGATCGTGCCCGTGCGCGCGGCGTTGAAGGATTGATTGTATTCGTCGAGCAGCGCGACGAGTGCGACGAGCGCGAGCGCGGCGACGAACCAACTTCGTCGCAAGAGTCTCCGCGTCGAAGGAATAAAGGCGCGTGCGGCGAGCAGGGCAAGCAGGGCGTATTCCGTAAAGTGCGCGGTCTTGCGGACGGTGAAATGAACGAGGAGCAGTTGCGCTTCGTTGATGCCGGGGAAGAGCCAACGGAAGAGCGGCGCAATAATGCGCGACGTGTTCGAGGCCGACATCGCGCCCGTCGAAGCGAAGAAGATAAACCCGGTCCACGCGGCGAGCGGAAGGTAACGCCAGAGACGGCTGCGCCAGGAAGACGCGACCGCCGCCTCGCCGCCCACCCGTCCAACTGTCTCGCTCCGTGTGGCTGACACCGGCACTTAGTTTCCTTCAACTACTTAAACGCACGCGACCTGCGCTCATCAGTCGCCGCGACGAATCCGCCCGTTTGATAAAGACGATAAAGACTTAGCGCAGGGCTTAAACAAAAAGGGAAGCCACGCATGCGCCGCTTCCCTTCTCTTTCAACTTTGAAATTTACGCTGCCGCCTGCGACTTAAGACTGTGCCGCTGCCGCGCCGGAGACGACTTCGATGATCTCTTTCGTGATCGCCGCTTGACGGATGCGGTTCATATTGAGGGTGAGCGTGCCGATGAGGTCGCCCGCGTTTTTCGAGGCAGCGTCCATCGCCGTCATGCGCGCGCCCTGTTCCGAAGCGATTGATTCGAGAAGCGCGCGGAAAACCTGCGTCTCGATGAGACGCGGCAGCAGGCGGCTGAAGATCTCCTCCGGCGGCTGCTCGTAAACATATTCGACGAAAGTTTGCGGCTCGCCGGAGTTGGCCTCCGCGCCTTCGCCCGCTTGTTCTTCGACGCGCGAGACGGGCAACAGTTGTTCGACCACGACGCGCTGTTGCAACACGGAGCGAAACTCGTTGTAGAGCAGAAAAACTTTGTCCAGTGTTTCGTCTTCGGTGAAACGACGCGTGATGTCGCCCGCCATTTCAGCCGCTTCCTCGTAGCTCACGCGCCCCTTGCCCGTCAGTCCGATGTACTCCCGCACGATCTGTATGTCGCGGCGACGAAAGAAGTCGCGCCCTTTGCGCCCGACGGCCATCAGTTCGACCGTCTTGCCTTCGTGCTCGCGGATGAAAGCCTGCGCGGCCTTGATCAGGTTGGCGTTGAACGCGCCCGCCAAACCCTTGTCGGCGGTGATGAGTACCAGAAGGTAACGCTCGTCGCCGCGCCGGTCGAGCAACGGGTGATGATAATTTTCATCGGTGTGCGAGGCGAGTTCGGTGAGCACTTCCGTCATCTTGCGTGCGAAGGGGCGCGCGTTCGTGACGCGCTCCTGCGCGCGCCGCAGATTCACCGCCGAAAGCATCTTCATCGCTTTCGTGATCTGCTGCGTGTTCTTCACCGACTTGATGCGGCGTCGAAGGTCTAAAAGGTTTGCCATAAGAGAGAGGTTAAAAGTTAGAGGTCAGAGGTTAGAAGAGATCAGTGTTACCTGACCTCTGGCCTCCGATCTCTAACCTCTGCGTTTAAGCTCCGACGGCGGTGGTCTGCGCGGCGGGCGTGGTTGCGTTTGAAGTTGCCGCTGCGGGCGTCTGCGCGCCGGTTGTCGCCACTGCCATGTCGTTCACGTTCCAGGTATCTTTGAAATCCGCGAGCGCCTGTTTGAGGTCGGCTTTGATGTCGTCTGTGAGCGCCTTCTTTTCGCGGATGCGTTGGAGCAGTCCCGCTTGCGCGTTCTCCATGAAGCGCACGAGTTCGGCTTCGAAGCGACGCGCTTGATCAACCGGCACGTCGTCGAGGAAACCGTTCGAGGCCGCCCAGATGATGAGCACCTGTTTCTCCACGTCAATTGGTTGATACTGCGGCTGTTTCAAAATCTCCGTCAGGCGTTGACCGCGCGCAAGCTGCGACTGCGTGGCCTTGTCCAGGTCTGAACCGAACTGCGCGAAGGCCGCGAGTTCGCGATACTGCGCGAGGTCTAAACGGAGCGTTCCCGCCACGGCCTTCATCGCTTTGATCTGCGCCGAACCGCCGACGCGCGAGACGCTGTTGCCGACGTTGATCGCCGGACGAATGCCCGCGTTGAAGAGATCGGCTTCGAGGAAAATTTGACCGTCCGTGATCGAGATCACGTTCGTCGGAATGTAGGCCGAGATGTCGCCCGCCTGCGTCTCGATGATCGGGAGCGAAGTGAGCGAACCGCCGCCCTTCAAGTCAGAGAGTTTCGAGGCGCGTTCGAGCAGGCGCGAGTGCAGGTAGAACACGTCGCCCGGATAAGCCTCGCGTCCCGGCGGACGACGAAGCAGCAGAGAGATTTCGCGATAAGCCGCCGCGTGCTTCGAGAGGTCGTCGTAGATCGTGAGCACATGGCGTCCGGTGTCGCGGAAGTATTCGCCGATGGCCGCGCCCGCGTAAGGCGCAAGATACTGCATCGCCGCCGGGTCGGACGCCGACGCGTTGACGACAATCGAGTAGCTCATCGCATCGTGCGTCTGCAAAGTCTTGATCACCTGCGCCACCGTCGAAGCCTTCTGGCCGATGGCGACATAGATGCAGATCACGTCCTTGCCCTTTTGATTGAGGATCGTGTCGAGCGCAACGGCGGTCTTGCCCGTTTGGCGGTCGCCGATGATCAACTCGCGCTGGCCGCGACCGATGGGCACCATCGCATCAATCGCCTTCAAGCCGGTCTGCAAAGGCTCCTTCACAGGCTGGCGTTCGACCACGCCCGGCGCGATGCGTTCAATCGGATTGAACTCATCCGTGAGAATCGGACCACGTTCGTCAACCGGCTGCCCGAGCGCGTTGACGACGCGACCGATGACGGCGTCGCCGACGGGCACGTCCATGATGCGCCCGGTACGACGCACCGTGTCGCCTTCCTTGATCTTTTGAAATTCGCCGAAGAGCACCGCGCCGACTTTGTCCTCTTCCAGATTCAAGGCCAGCCCGCGCACTTCATGCGGGAAGTCGAGCAGTTCACCGGCCATCACTTTTTCCAGCCCGTGAATCTCCGCGATGCCGTCGCCCACTTTGATCACCGTGCCGACTTCCGTGACGGTGACGCCCGTGTCGAAGTTTTCGATCTGTTGGCGAATAATGTCGCTTATCTCGTTAGCTCTGATCGGTTCCATATAGTTTGATCCAGTTCGTCTTGTTAACTTTCTTCACTTGCCCGTTTTGCGATCTCCGTTTTCGGCTCGGAAATCGCAACTCAAAAGATTACTGCTCGCCCGCCATCTTCTGTTTGATCTGCTGCAACTGCGTGCGCACCGAGCCGTCATAGACGGTGGAGCCGATGCGCGTGACGATGCCGCCGATTAAATCTTCATCCACCGCGAATTGAAGCCGCACCTTCTTGCCCGTCAAGGTTCCGAGTTGCGTCCGCAGAGTCTCCTTCGTCGACTCGGGAACTTCTCGCGCCGTCGTCACCTGCGCAGAGACGACGCCGGAACGCGCATCGAGTTCGACCGCAAACTTCTGATTGATCTCATTCAACTCGGAAAGCCGGTGATTTTGCAGAAGGACTTGGAGGAAGTTGGCCGTCGTCGGGCGCACGCGCGTTCGCTTGATGAGGGTGTTGAGAACGTTGCGTTTTTGCTCGTAGGGAATGGTCGGGTTGCGAAAGACTTCGAGCAGCGTGGAGTTGTCCTCCATCATCTGCGCCCAGGAATTTAGTTCTTCTTGAACCTCACGCGCTTCCCCCTGCGCGATCACGACATCCGCGAGTGCTGCCGCGTAACGCCGCGCCATCGTTTGCACGCTCAACCCTTGATCCCTCCCAAGTCTCCGATGTATTCGTTCATCAAACGCGTATCGTCGTCCGCACGAATATCGCGGCGAATCAAATCTTCTGCCAGGCGCACGCTCTGTTCGGCGGCGTAACGACGTAAATCCTGGCGCGCCACTTTGCCCGCGCTCTCGATCTCTCTGCGCGCTTGCTCACGCAGGCGACGCGTCTCCTCCGCCGTCGAACGAGTGATGTTTTCGCGTTCCGCTTCGGCTTCCCTTTTGGCTTGCGCGCGCACGGTTTCGACTTCCGCATCGAGCCGCGCCAAACGCGCTTCGACTTCTTCAAGTTTAGCCAGCGCGGCGCGACGCTCTTCCTGCGCACGCATCAACTCTTGCCTGATCGCATCCCGTCTCGCCACGAGAGAGGCTCCAATCGGACGGCGCAACATAAAAAAGAGCACGCCGATGAAGAGCAACAGATTGGCAAACCTCCAGACTTCCCACCCCGGATAGTCATACCAGGGCGCGTCGCCCGCCAGCAGCGCGAAAAGCACAAAAGGATGGCTGAAGAGATAAGTCATAAGAGTTTCAGCGCACGCCGGTCGCGGTGAAATCAGGCGAAGGGCGATTCAGAATTTGACGGCTGATGTCTGCCGCGATCTTACGCGCGTCGGACTCAAGCAAAGCGCGCGCCTGCTCAGATTGAGTTCGAAGCAGACTCTTCTGCTCTTCGGTCGAAGACTCGATTTCCGCGCGCAGGGCGCTTAGCTGATTCTGCCGTTCGAGTAAGGCTTTCGCGCGTTCCTGCTCAAGCAGACGGTATCCTTCACTGCGCGCCTCTCGCAACGAACGTTCGTACCGATTCATACTATTCGCTACGCGCTGCAAAATATCTTGCGCCTCACCCGTACCGCCGCGCGTGCGCCGTTCGCGTTCCGCTAAAATTTTATTGACCGGGCGAAAGAGCGTGGCGTTCAAAATATAGATCATCAAAACGATGATCAATATATGGAGAAACAACGTGCCGTCCGGCACAAGCTGAATCGAATTTCCGGCAAGACCCAGAAGAATCATGATGCCCCCACGCAGTTCTCACGAACCGGTGCAACACTCAGAGGTAAGATAGTAAAACTGTATGTATCAAAAGGTTCGAAGTTTAGCATGCGAATTTAAGCGTGGTCAAGACAACGGCAAGCGGATCGATTCGACGCGCCGTACTCCTCCCGCGCCTCCCAACTACCCTCACCTGAGAAGCGTATTCGCAAAAATACAGTTCAATACTTCAATGACCCGATAGTCAAGAAATTTTAAAGGCGTGATGAAGTTTTGCTCAGACGAGTGAGATTGATTGTTTCTCTTGGCAGAACAACCTTATAAAAACCAGCGCAACTAATACTGAGTTTTTCTACGACCACCCAGCAGCTTTAACTTTTAAAACTAACTTAACCCTAAACAATCAAACACTTACAATGTGTCCGAAATATTTTGAGC
This sequence comes from Pyrinomonadaceae bacterium, assembly GCA_036399115.1. GTDB lineage: Bacteria > Acidobacteriota > Blastocatellia > Pyrinomonadales > Pyrinomonadaceae > JAIVJZ01. Next base: position 16,117 of record DASWNS010000558.1, read on the forward strand.
ACCTAGTATGAGTTCATAAACGCGTTGAAGGTCGTTCTCGTTGTAATATTGCACTTCGATTTTGCCTCCGGCTCCGGATTGATTCGGCAAAATGTGAACCTGGGTTCCCAGCCTGCGACGTAACTTTGATTCCGCAGCACGTGTATTCGCGTCGCTGACCCTTTCCGTAGAAGCGGACGCGGGTGCGGGTTCGGAGTCTTCACCCGCAACCACGCGTTTCACGGCGCGCTCTGTATCTCTAACGGATAAGCTTCGCTCAATAATGTTGCGCGCGATCTGCCTCTGCTTATCGGCATCGTCAATTCCGAGCAAAGCTCTGGCATGACCCATCGACAACTTACTTTCTTCGACCAGACGTTGTATATCTTCCGGTAAACGTAATAACCTCAGATAGTTAGTGACAAAAGTGCGGTCGCGCCCGACGCGTTGAGCCACGGTTTCCTGCGTCAAATTAAACGTCTCTATCAGGCGTTTGTAAGCGTAAGCCTCTTCGATAGCATTTAACTCTTGTCTCTGGATATTCTCGATTAGAGCCAGTTCCAACATTTTATCGTCGGGGACATCGCGTATGACGGAAGGTATACGTTGGAGTCCTGCGCGCTGGGCGGCTCGCCAACGCCTCTCGCCCGCGACTATCTGGTAGCGGCCTCCGGCTGTTTTCCGCACCAGTATCGGCTGCACCACACCGTTTATCTTGATAGACTGCGCCAACTCTTCCAACTGTGTTTCATCAAAACGTGTTCGCGGCTGGACATTATTCGGCTCTATCAGGTCAATATCGACCTCTCTCAACTCTTCATTGGCCGCTGTCGCCGATGGCGTCTCCGACAGCAGCGCGCTCAAGCCCCGCCCCAGAACTTTTCTCGTCATGACTGATTATCTCCTTCGCCAACTGAAGATAGCTCTCCGCCCCGCGCGAACGTATATCATACAAAATAATAGGCTTACCGTAACTAGGGGCTTCCGCCAAACGCACATTTCGAGGGATGACTGTTTCCAGCACCTGTCGCCCGTAAAAACTCTTCAAGTCTGCCGCGACCGCCGCCGAAAGGTTCGTCCGGTCGTCGTACATGGTCAAGAGCAAGCCCTCGATGATCAAGCCGGGATTTAGAGAGCGTCTTATTCGAGCCAGCGTATCGAACAACTCTGTGACGCCTTCAAGCGCGTAATACTCGCACTGGATGGGAACCAGCAGCGAATCGGCGCTCGTCAGAGCGTTGAGGGTCAGCAAGCCGAGCGATGGCGGGCAGTCAATAATAATATAATCGTATTCACTCTGAACGTTCCGCAGGACGCCTTGTAACTTGTATTCTCTACGCTCTACATCAACCAACTCCACTTCCGCCCCTGTCAGGTTTCTGTCTGCCGGTAGAACTTTTAAAAGAGGCAACTCCGTTCCGAGGATCACGTTTACCAGCGGCTCGTCGAGAATAAGTGCGTGGTAGAGGCTGCGCCGGAAACTGCCGCGTTGGACGCCGACGCCGGAAGTCGCGTTGGCCTGTGGGTCTGTATCTACGAGAAGGACGCGGACTTCGGTAGCGGCGAGCGCGGCGGCTAAATTTACAGCCGTGGTAGTTTTCCCGACGCCGCCTTTTTGGTTCGCGACCGCGATGATTTTAGCCATTATTTCCACTCGGTGCAGGAACGACAAGAAATGTGGCTTAAACTAACACAAAGTTTTCCCACGTGCTACTTTTTTGTCCTTAACCCGCACGAAATTGCCGTCCTCAGATGTTTCACGTGTCACATTGAGCTGGTAATGTGACACGTGAAACATACGGGTCAGGCCGCCTGTTGCAGTTTTAGCTTGACTAAAAGCGTGGATAAAGCGGCGGGCGTCATTCCGGGGATGCGTCGCGCCTGTCCGAAAGTTTGAGGATTGGCGCGGACGAGACGCTCGACCATCTCGTGCGAGAGGCCGCTGATGCTGCGAAAATCGAAATTGGAGGGCAGACGCAGAGCATCATTGTGGAAGAGACGCGCAAAACTATCTTTTTGCGACTGGACGTAGCCGCAGTATAGAAGGTCTGCGAGGGATGTTTCGAGGTCGGAATAGGAAGTCTCGGTTTGTAGCGGGTGGGGAAGCAGGCTACGGATCAATTCATGTGTAACGTTCTGACGTTGCGACAATTGAGCCAGCGAAATTGAGTCGCCTAGATCGCCCAGAAGTTGAGCGAGTTCTCGATATGTGGCATCCGTGCGCTTGAAACGCGTCGTTTCGAGGGCGTTGCGTAATTGAGCGAGACGTTCACGGCGGGCGTTGAAAGCGTCCCAGAGAGAGTCGCCGACGAGGCCGAGTTTCTTGCCATAGGGTGTCAGGCGGGCGTCTGCGGTGTCGTAACGGAGTGACAGACGATGCTCCGCACGCGAAGTGAACATACGATAGGGTTCGTCCACCCCATGAGTGATTAGATCGTCCATCAGAACGCCGATGTAAGACTCCTCCCTCGTGAGACGGAAACCATCGCGTCTCTGAATATAGAGCGCGGCGTTGATGCCTGCGAGCAAGCCCTGACAGGCAGCCTCCTCGTAGCCGGTCGTGCCATTAATCTGCCCGGCCAAAAACAGCCCGCTGATTCGCGCGGTCTGGAGGTAGGGGGTAAGTTCGCGCGGGTCTACAAAGTCATACTCAATGGCGTAGCCGGGACGGATGATGCGTGCATCTTCGAGGCCGGGAATTTTATGCACGAGTTCCTGTTGAAACTCGGCGGGCATCGAGGTCGAAAAGCCGTTCAGATAGACTTCCGAAGTGTGGTGGCCTTCGGGTTCGAGAAAAAGCTGATGGCGGGTCTTCTCCGGAAACTTAACGACCTTATCTTCAATCGAAGGACAATAACGGGGGCCGACGCCTTTTATTTGGCCGGAATAGAGCGGCGATTGATGAATATTCGACCGGATAGAATCGTGGACACGCTCGTTAGTGTATCCGATGAAGCAGGTAACTTGCGGCTGCTCAATAGTTTCTGTCGAGAAGGAGAAGGGAACGGGGCGTTCGTCCGCAAGTTGCGGCTCAAACTCGTGCCAGTCGATTGTCCGCCCGTCGAGACGCGGGGGTGTGCCTGTCTTCAAGCGTCCCACGGGGAAACCGAGACGTTTGAGACATTCTGCCAGTTCGATTGAGGCCGGTTCGCCTGCGCGCCCCGCGGTGTAGGTGCGCCGACCCGTATGAACTAAACCGTTAAGAAAAGTCCCTGTGGCGACGACAACTGCACCGGCGCGTAGACGCCGCGTGTCCTGCATTTCGACACCGTGAATTTGCCCGTCCTCCACGATAAGTTCGATCACAAGCCCCTGACGCAGGTGCAGATTCGGCGTCTCCTCAAGAACCTGACGCATCTCTGTGCGATACAGAGCGCGGTCAGCCTGAGCGCGTGGAGCCTGGACGGCGGGGCCACGTGAACGATTCAGGAGTCGAAACTGAATTCCGGTGCGGTCGATGACGCGTCCCATGATACCGCCGAGCGCGTCTATCTCGCGGACGATATGGCCTTTGGCAATCCCGCCAATGGCCGGATTACATGACATCTGACCGATGAGGTCGAGATTGAGCGTGACCAGAGCCGTCTGCGCGCCGAGGCGTGCGGAAGCGGAAGCGGCCTCGCAGCCGGCGTGGCCTGCGCCGATGACGATCACGTCGAACTGTTCATCAAAACTCATAACTACTACTTTCCTATGCAGAAGGTGGCAAATATCTGTGAGAGAACGTCTTCCGGCGTTGTTTCACCTGTAATCTCATCGAGATAGCGAAGCGATTCGTAAAGACCGACGAGGATCAAGTCTTCGCTGGCTCGCTGCTCGACGAGGACTTTTGAAGAACGCAGCGCGTCGGACGAACGACGCAATAAGTCGAAATGGCGCGCGTTGGTGATCAAAAAACCTGTCTCGGGCGCGCTTCCGGCCTTGAACGGTTCGAGGATGGCAGCGCGTAGAGCGTCGAGTCCTTCCCCGGTCTTCGCAGAGATAGCGACGCACTTAGAATTATCACCAATCCCGGCAGAGATCAAATTATCGAAATTGCTCAAGTCGCTCTTATTCAACGCGATCAGATGCTTATCTTCCACTATGTTGGCAAATATCGCCCGGTCTTCGTCCGTCAGGGGTTGGGAGCCGTCGAGCACGAAGAGAATCAGGTCGGCGTCGGCGATGGCGCGTCGTGTACGTTCGATGCCCAAATATTCCACAGGGTCGTTCGACTCACGCAGGCCAGCCGTGTCCGTGAGTAAGACCGGCACACCGTCAATATTTAACAACTCGCTCAAACTGTCCCGGGTCGTGCCCGGAATTTCGGTCACGATAGCTCTGTCTGAGGCAAGTAAACTATTGAAAACGCTAG
>DASWNS010000559.1:0-5893 GCA_036399115.1 Pyrinomonadaceae bacterium
GTTGTGCTCTTACCCACCCCGCCTTTCTGGTTCGCGATTGTGATCGTGATCATCATTCGAACACCGCTATTGGAGTCTTTCCCGACCCGCGACTCCGGCCGGCTCTAAACCTCAGGCGGCCGCACTGTTCAGTTCCCTTCCCTCGACGTCGGCGTCGCCGACCGGAGATTCGAGCTGCCTTTTCAGGCGATCTAAGTCGGAGATTTTAATCAGCTTCTGGCGTTCGTCGTTCAAATCCTTGTGAGCCTGGAGGAGTCCGAGTTTGATGAACCTGGTGATTTTGTAGTGTGAAACCCCCAGGTATTTCGCCGCGCCGGCGACCCCTAAAGCTTTCGGAGCTGGACCATTCTTCTCAGACATAAACCCTGCCTTCGTGCCCTGATGATTCGAGATTAATTCAGACGAACCGAGATATTCCGAGACGATTTTTGAATTATCGTCACTATTCACGAGATGTCAAGAATATTTTTCCTCTATCCCCTTGAAGAATTTACCTTTCTCCCGTCGGCGCGCTCGCCGGAGCCCTGCCAATAAAATCACACCCCCCTGCTAAAATAATGACAGGGCATGCTAATATTTTTACATCCCCTGCTATTTTATTCGCATTCCCTGTTCTATTAATCACAGTCCGTGCTGCTTTAATAACATGGGCTGTGATTTATTTGTCAGGCCATGCGTTTTTGGTCGCATCCCCTGTCGAACTTTCATCAGGGCATGCGAGGCGAATAGCACACCCTGTCAATCATCTCGCAGGGGGTGATGATAATTCCTCAGACTATGCGAAAAGTTCGACAGGGGATGACGCGTGCGTCACATGGCCTGCGAGAAAAACGGCAGAGTATGCGTAAAAAATAGCAGTCTTCTCAAAGGCGGGGAAGTGGTGTAAGAGTGCGGGGTATGCTTGCCGGGCGGCAGGCGAAAAGCAAATGACCTGAAGCTCTGAGTTTGGCGACCGCGGCTTCAGGTCATTCGGGTAACTCGCTTGGACGGCGAGCCGGTATTTGTGTGTCAAATCTCGGAAGAGACTATATACCGGCAGGGGACGGCCGTCAAGCCTTTTATTTGCAGGGGTTTGACCATGAGCGCACGCGCACTTGAAGCACCCAGATTCGTCCGCCGGACGGCCCTCGGCCCGAACGAATACCGCAAGAACTTCCGACAGATCGACGGCGACGTCATTTCGGCCGTCACCTCGCGGGAGGCCGACGGCGTCACTCCACTGATGAGCAAGATCTACCTGCGGCTCATCCACGCGCCCGCGAGATATTGGGAGCGGGAAGGGGTTCTTCGCTTTGAGGCCGGGCTGAGCGGCGACGGCCAGGTCAAGGCGTGGGATGCGCTCTGCGAGGTGGCCGGCGTCGCGAGCGCCACGGCCAGCAAAGCGTTGCGCTGGATGCACGAGCAGGGGATTATCGGCTACTTCGCCGGCAAGAACGGGGTGGGCATTCGCATCTTCCTCAACCGCGCCACGTCTTCAATCGGCAGCCGTGTGGCGGGCAAAAAAATTTTGGAGTTTCCCCCTACTTCATCCCGAGAGGCTCGTGCTTCATCGGGTGAAGCAGCCTTTAGTGACAGCTACGCTGATATAGAAGTTTCAGACACAGATAGAAATCCGGGCGCGCCGAAAGACGGCGCGGAGACAAAGCCGGTTGGTAAAACGTCTCCATCCCCAACCCGGCCATCAACCTCCGTTTCTTGCACGACCCACAAACGCGAAGAGGAGAGACAGCCCACCGGGCGACCGGTTACCACCGCCGTCCCGGTCGAAGAGATTGTTGGACGCTTGAGGAGAGAATTGGAGCCCCGCTTGCGCGAGGCCGCAGCGGGCGCCGCCGCACAGTCCGCCGCGCGTGAGATGGAGCGGACGCGGGAGTGGTTCGAGACGAAGGCGCTGCCGAAAGCCGTGCGCGTGGCGCAGCGCGAGACCTACGACCTGCTGCGCAAGCACGGGGGAGTCGACGGCCGACGCGGACGGGCACGCGCCGGACTCGAGGTCGGGCGCGCCGCGGAAGATTACACGACAGCGGCGGCTGCTCGGCCGATGACGCCTGAGGAGATTCGAGAGACGGCCGAGGTGTGCGTCGCGCTCCTTGAGACGCAGGGTAAGTCAATCGAGGTGACTCTCTCCGAGATCAGCTCGGAAGGAGGCGGATGGCTCCTGCCGGAGGATGCGCCGCGGGTTCGTGCAGCGGCAGCGGAGTTAGCACTTTACTGGGAGGAAAGGGAAGCATGACCGTCGCTTTCAAATCGATGTACCCCCCCTTTTTATGGACAGTCAGGTGGAATGACTCTATTTCACCCATCTGTGCCACATGGGCTAATCTGACGACGAAAGGCAACACTCAATCAGCGACATTGCACTCAGCCATGCAGCCTATCTGTTTGTAAAGTTCTGTCTAATATGGGTCGGATAATTGGCGCGGCTATATTTATCCTACCCTATTAGACCGAAAGAGGGTCATTACTTAAACATAGATTCAATCACTGGTGCTGTTGTTCCTCTCCCTAGAAGCCATGTCTTCCAGCAGAGTCGTTACAATATCAACTTTAGATTGAAGCACCTCATTCTGGGCGGTGAGATGAGCGATCTGCTGTTCATGCGCCGATCCCGGTGTGGCCGTATCGATGATGTCAGCAGAGAAAGTGCTATGACCTGCCTTTTTTAAGGCCGCACGTTTATCCGCCTCATCGAGGACTTGGGTACTGTCAATCCGTTTTTTATCCACGTACAACCGCTCAGTGGTCAGGCGGTTATTAGCCAGAAACTTAGCTGTGCCTTCGGTTCCTACGCCCAAGTCATGGTGCATCCAGTCGCCGGCGATCCCACGGATGTGATGCGCGTTGAACTTACGGCGCATCGCTGGCTTGATATCCGTGAAATCCAGGAACCGAGAGGTCAGATTTTTGAATGTGTCAGCAAATTTTCTTGATCCGTCATGATCATTCCCGAAGCGACGGACCGACCCGTCGGCCAACACTTCTATGAATAACTGACCTTCAAGATCGACGCCGGCCTTGTGCGCCGTGTCAACCAGAAAGGGGTAGATGTGTTGGCGGTAACGCCGCAGCGTCTTGACTAAAAGGGCGAACGTCGAGGTGTGTCCGGGTTTGATGGTGCAGGTGAAATCCTTGTCGTTCTTTATTTCGTCGACCCGCCAGTGGAACGTGATAGATCCATTCTTATTAAACATAACATTCCAGCCGATCTTACAGACGCGCAGCCCCTGTTGCCTCACACCCGTGTAACGCAGCATCATGAGGTAGACGTAGCACATGCATTTTTCAAGTGCTTCGATATCAGTCTTGAAGGACCCATCCGCAATAATCGCATCGAACTGTGGGCGTAGCAGCTTGAGGTTGTAATCCAGCCATGACATGGGGAAGGCTTCTTTCTTTTCATCTTTCCTATCCTCGCGCCCTTTATGGTCGAGGTTGGTCTTATAGACTTCACTGAAACTTTTGTGGTGACGAAAGATGCCGTTGTATGCCGCGATTGACTTGATAGCCAGATAAGCGCTTCGGAAGAGGACGCTGTCAAAGCCCTGCGGTTTGTTAGGTGTCTCCTTGTCCCTCTCCTCCTGCCGGAAGGGATCTATGATCCGGTTGTATAATTGAGGGACTTCTTCACCGTCTTCCACGACGGTTCTACTCTCCATGCGGATGAAATCAATTATCTCCATGTCCTCCCTCAGTGGTATGCGCCCCAGTAGTGCTAAGAAACAGTAGACTTGTGCGTGGATAGTGCTCTGCTCATGCCGCTCCAGGGCGATACCCTTGCTCAGGCCAAGTCGACGCAATTCTGGCTCACCGGACGCGCCCGATGGCGCCAGTCTCATGTACTTCACTATCTGTTCTCTGAGGCGGGGCGGGGCGTCGTCTAGGCTGAACGCGCGAGTCGACTTCTTCTTATGAAGACCAAAGTTAGAGCGGATGTGGATGAGGGTGCTGTAAACCTTATAAGCGTCCGCCGGTGGGCTGCCGGCATAGCAGGCGGTGCGCAGATCCGCCCAATAGGTCACAAAAAGTTCGTAGAGCGTGGTGATCCCTTTAGACTTCGTCACGGCTAAGATGGCTTTAAGAGACAGCCTCGCGCGGTCGGTAAGAGGAGAGGCGAGGCGGGCCGGTGATAACGCGCTACGCCGGTTCCCCCTGGGGAGATAGATAAGGACTGGCCTCAGGAATTCCGGGACGGACCGCAGCAAGTCATCGGGAAGCCCTGTAACCTCTTGGATATTAGGAAGTCCCGCTGCTAATACTTTGATGATCTTTTTAATGCGTGACAGAATTTGCTTCCCGTACTTGACGTGCTCCTTTTCACTCTTTCCTTTCGGCCGGGGGCGCTCGTTGATAAATGCAACGAAGGACGGCAGTATCTTTGCCCTCTCATCGCACAGGTCGAGAAGAGTCAAAACCTCGATGGCTATCCCCTCGCGACGTGCGTATCCGATTAAATACTTCCCGATTTTGCGTACGTCAGCGTAGAGGAGCGCTCTGAATTCCGGGGTCGATTCGATAAGGTGAAAGATGGGCTGGAAGCAATAACTGTTCATGATGTCCTCGGGAGTGTTGCGAGGACACGCCAATCGCCGTCTAGTCACTCCGCCTACGTTTAAACAGACAACTACCTTCCACACCAAGCACATTTCCGCTGACACACGTGCAGATACGTGAGTGCGTACCGGTGCGATTGTCGCTTTGTCTTTGGTAGTTCTTAGACGTAGGTGGCGCTAACGGGTCAACACTTAATATCCATAATGGTAACTCTAAGCGCTGACTCGCGTGACATCAATCGGACTCTTACTGTAATGCGGTGGTAAGAGTCAGGGCATCGATTGGTGTGCGCTACGCGAATGTTAAGTAAAGCGAAAGGGCCTGGGGTAGGTGACTAGCACGAGGTCAGTCCGTACGACCCGCAGTGGAAATTACCAAGGGTAAAAGTGTTGGAATGAAACCACGTCCATTCAGTACCCCTGTTACATCTCCGCCGATTCGCTGTTGATAACATTGGGATTAGCGGCTTTTTTCCAAAAAGGGCGGAAAACTGCAATTGTTTATCAGCACTCCAATTTAGCTCTAAAGTGATGTGAACACGGCGTTTACGGTTCCCGGCGCGTTTGTCTGCGTGGAGTGAAATTCCGGTCGAAGCGGCGTCGGAAATGATGGCGATATCCTTCTTCCCCTCCTGGAAGAGCGCCATCTCGTGGAGGTTCGTGTTCTGCATCGCAACGCCATCCGGGTTGCGCTTGACGTACTCTAACTTGCCCTCCCTGGTGCGAATGAGCCGGCGCTTGCGGCCGGTCAACTCCGCGACCTTCAGCACCCCGAAATGGTTGATAATCTGGTCCAGGGGGTGCTCGGGCAGTTCGAGCCCGGAGAGCTGGTCGAGGAGCATCCGCTTCATGCGGACGGCCTCTTTGCTCTCGACCGCCTTACCTTCGCCGTCGAGCAGCGGGACGTAGGTCGTCTGGCAGGTGCTCGGGTCGGTCCTCTCGACGTACTGCGTGGTCGGGAAGCCGCGGTCGACCATCCCGCAGATCATCTCGCGCGGGCTGAAGTCGAGGTCTTCGATGTGGCCGCCCGCGGCCGTCGCTTTAGTCACCTGCTCCTTCGTCTTCGACTCGCCCGTGCCGATGAGCGAGACGACGCAGGCGTGGCCGGCCTCTATCTCGCGCTCGACTTCCTCGATGAGGGCCGGCACCTTGAAGGCTGAGATGACCTGGCGGCAGCAGCGCTGGTGGTCGCCCCAGAACTTCTGCATGGCGTTGGCGCGCGCGCGGTTGTCGCCGTTCGTGATCTCCAGCGCCTGCTCGATGTTCTGGAAGATGATCTGCCACGCCGCGGCCATCGCGTCGTACATGCGGCGCTGCGCGTCGGTGAGCCTGTGGATGACCTC
>DASWNS010000560.1:0-5019 GCA_036399115.1 Pyrinomonadaceae bacterium
GCAGGCTCGAATAGACGCGCCGCGCGTGGTCGGTTTTCAGCCGCGCGATCTCCGCGAGCACGGCATTTGCGCCGCCACGCTTGAAGACCTTTGCGACGCGAGCCTCTGCGTCGAAGCCGCTGCCCGCGACCGACTCCGAGAGTAAACGCGCGAGCCACTGGCGCGCCGCGCCGTCGAACGGGCGCACTTCGCCGCGCACCGTGTACAGCCGCCTGAGTTGCCCGCCGACCTCAGGCGTGATCTCCAAACGCTGCACTAGGCCGTCGCGCTCCTCCGTGAGGCGAAAGTAGCCGCCTTCCGTAATGCGTTCGATGTCCGTGTAGTCGTCGTTGAACTGCGCGTTCTTGCCCGCGAGCGTGACCGTCCTGCCGTCGTTCGAATTGCGGTGCTCCCAACTCAGGCTGCGCCCGTTGATCGAGATGTGCTCCTGATTCGTCTTCTTCTCGCTCCGACGCTTCTCCTGCGTGAACGCAAACGTAGCGGCGCAGCAGCAGGACAGAAACAACAGACCGGCAATCATTTTCTTACCCATTTCTTAAACCTCAATCTTTTTAAGTGACGAGAAAGAAGAGTGATGAGTGATGAGTTAAAACAAAAGTTATATCTTTGACTCATCACTCATTACTCATCACTCTTCACTTCCTGCTCGTCACTCTTCTATTCGTAACGGAGCGCGATCATGGGATCGACTTTGGTGGCGCGTCGCGCGGGAATGTAGTTGGCCGTGAAGGCGACGAGCATGAGCAGCAGCGAGATGCCCGCGAAGGTGAGCGGGTCGGTCGCGCTCACGCCGTACAGGATTCGCGACATGGCCTGCATCAACCAGTAAGAGGCCACGAGGCCGAGTGCGACGCCGGTGATCGCGAGCAACATGCCCTGCCGGACGACCATCCTGAGAATGTCGCGCGGCTGCGCGCCGAGCGCCATGCGGATGCCGATCTCGTGCGTGCGCTGCGTGACGGCGTAAGACATCACGGCGTAGATGCCGACCGAGGCCAGCACGAGCGCGATGAGCGCGAAGATGCCGAGCATCCCCATCACCACGCGTTGCGGCGCGAGCGATTCGGAGACGACGCGCTCCATCGTACGCACGTTGTAGATCGGTTGATCTTTGTCAATCGCCTGAATCTCCCGCTGCACCGCTGCGGCGAGCGGTAAGGGGTCGCCCGCCGCGCGCACCACGATGCTCATCGAATACCACGGGTTTTGCGTCAGAGGGACATAGACTTCGGGCACTGTATTTTCCACCAGCGACTCGTGCCTGATGTTGCCGACGATGCCGACGATCTCTAAATTGTCCGACTCTTCTTCGCCGCCGAAGTTCAGACGTTTACCCAGCGGGTCTTCGTTCGGGAAATGTTGCTGAGCGAGAAATTCGTTGATGACGACGACGGGCTGCGTGTCCGCGCGGTCGCTCTCCAGAATGTAACGACCGCGCCGCAGAGGGATGTTCATCGCTCCGAGATAATGCGGCGAGATGGTGCGGAAGTTCGCTTTCGGCTCGCGTCCTTTATCCGGCAGCGGGCGTCCGACCACGGAGAAAGCCGAATCATTATTGGAGCGCGAGAGCGGTAGAACGTTGGTTGCTCCGGCCTGCTGCACGCCGGGCAATGCGCCCACGCGTTCAACCGCCTGCTGGTAGAAATTCACGCGCGCCGTCTCCTCTTCATACTTCTTGCGCGGTAGCGCGACATCCGCGACGAGCACGCTGTCGGATTTGAAGCCCGGCTCGACTTTCAGTATTTCGTAGAAACTCTTGATCATCAGCCCTGCGCCGATCAGGAGCGTCAGGGAGATGGCGACTTCGGCGACGATGAGCACGCCGCGCAGGCGGTTACGGTTAAAGCCTCCGCCCGAAGTGCGCCCGCCGTCTTTCAACGCTTCGTTGAAGTCCGTCTTGGTCGCTTGCAGTGCGGGCGCGAGGCCGAAGATGATCCCGGTTAAAATCGAGACGCCCAAAGTGAACCAGAAGACCTGCGCATCGATGCCGACATTCTTCCACCCCGGCAGGTAGCGCGAGAGGCTGGAGGGGATGCCCACCCTCATCAGATCAATTCCCCAGACGGCGACGAGCAGGCCGAGCGCGCCGCCGATGAGCGCGATCAGAACGCTCTCCGTCAACAACTGCCGGACCAGCCGGAAGCGGCTCGCGCCGAGAGCCATGCGAATCGCGATCTCTTTCTGGCGCGAGGCGGCGCGCACGAGCAGCAGGTTGGCGACGTTGGCGCACGCCAGCAGCAGCACGAAGCAGGCCGCGCCGAGCAGCACGATGAGGCCGGGGCGGGGTCCGCGCACGTAGTCGGCCTTCAAGGATTCGACGGCGATGGTGCGGTTGCTGTTAGTGTCCGGGTATTGCGCTTCAAGCCGCTGCGCGATGGCTCCCAGGTCTGCGTTGGCCTGCGCGAAAGAGACGCCCGGCTTGAGCCGCCCCAGCATCCGCGCGTAATGATTGCCGCGTTCTTCCCTTAGTTTGTCCGTGATGACGAAGGGGAGCATGATGTCGCTGTTGTTCGGAGGGAAATTGAAATCCTCCGGCATGATGCCGACGACGGTGTAGGGCTGCCCGTTGAGCATCAACGTCCGGTTCAGGATGGCCGGGTCGGAAGCGTAACGGCGACGCCAGAAGTCGTGCGTAAGGATCGCCACCTTGTCGCGTCCCTCCTGCTCCTCTTCCTTCATGAACGTGCGCCCCACAGCCGCACGCACGTCGAGCGCATTAAACATCTCCGGCGAGACGGCGGCCACTTCGAGCCGCTCCGGCTTGTCGCCCTCGGTGAGATTGACGGAGTTGCTGTTATAGATGGCGACGTGCGAGAAGGTCGTCTGCTGCTCGCGCACGTCGAGGAAGTTGGCGGGCGAGACGCTGTTGCGATAGCGTGTATTCGGCGGTCGCTCCCAGACCACGACGAGCGAGTCGGCGTCAGTGAAATCGAAGGGATTCAGCAGGAGCGCATTGACCGCGCTGAAGATCGTCGTGTTCGCGCCGATGCCCAAAGCCAACGCCACCACCGCCACGCCCGTGAAGCCCAAATTCTTCCACAACATCCGCAGCGCATAGCGCAAGTCTTGCAGGATCGTCCCCATCTTCAAGTTCCTCTTTTAAGTGCCAACTACAGTGACGAGTGACAAGTGACAAGTGACGAGATAAGACCACTGCTTCTCTTTCACTCATCACTCATCACTCATTACTCATCACTTCTCTTTCAACTCATCAGCATCACTTACCTTGTTTCTCGCTCGTCAACTTCTTGAGCAGTTCGGTGGCGGCTTTCGCGTTCGCGTAATTCGGCTCAACTTCCAGAGCCATCTGGTAAAACTCTATGGCGCGCTGTTTGTCGCCGGTATTCATGTAGGTTTCCGCGAGGCTGTCGTAGGTGTTGCCGGATTTCGGGTAGGCCGCGACGTTTAGTTTGAACACGTCAATCGCCTCTTTCATCTTCTTCTGGCCGACGAGGTAATAACCGAGGCCGTTGATGAAATCCTCCTGCACGAGCAGCGACTTTTGATCTTTGGCACGCGCGTCTTCGAAAGCCTTTTTGAATTTCTCGATGCCCTGCTCGATGATCACTTCGCCCGCGCTTCTGGCTAAGAGGGAATAGGTCGGGTCGTTGTAGTTGAGAAAGTCGAAGGCTTTGGCGGAATCTTCGAGGAGCAGACGCTTTGCCGTCTCAGCCTGTTTCGCATAAGACGGTTGAACGTCGTCGAGCATGCGTTGCAGTTCCGCCCGCGACATCCAGCGACCGCGCGCCATGACGCCGAGCGGGCGCGAGATTCTCTTGATGTCTTGCAGCGGATTGCCGTCGAGCAGCAGGAGATCTGCACGCTTGCCCGTCGCCACTGTGCCAAACTCTCCGGTCTTCGTTAAAAATTCTCCGGGATAGCGTGTGGCCGCGCGGATCGCTTCAAAGGGCGTAAAGCCGAGGTCGAGCAGGTGGCGCAGTTCTTCGTGTTCGGAGAAGCCCGGCACGACGCCCGGATTCATCGCGTCCGTGCCCGTCATGATCCGCACGCCGACGCGGTGCAGTTCCTTCGCCAGTTTCTTCTGGAAGGCGAGAGACTTGTTCAAGGCCGCGCCCTGCGTGCCCAGTCGCGCTTTGTAAGGGTTAACGTCAACGCCCCAACTCTCTCTCACCCACGGCGCGAGATATTTCATCTCCGGCGTGGCGAGGAGCGCGGGCAGCGTCTCAACCTGTTTGATGATGTGATCGTAGGCGACGAAGGTGAGCACCACCTGCACGCCCGCATCGCGCGTCTGCGCGGCAACTTCGGGGATGCGGCTCTCGTCCTCGGTATTATTCTTGAAGGTGGTATAGACGAACTCTTCGGCGTGCGCGATGGCCTGCTTCGCTTTGAGCACGCTCTCCAAACCGGGGGCGCGCGGGATGTGGCCGATGTAGAGCATGCCATGCTTCTGCGCTTCCGCGATCAGCGCGTCGTAGGCTTCCTTCGAGACGCCGTTATAGATCTTGATCGAATCGTAACCGGCGCGTTTCTGTTCCTCCACGAGTTGCCTGGCCTCTTCCGCCTTCTGCGCCGTGCGAATCGTGGGGCCACACGAGTAGATGGTTGGTCCCGCGAGTTTTCCCTGTTCGACCTCAGCGCGCCAGAGCAGATTCGCAGGGCGACCGTTCAGGTTGTAGACGGTGGTGACGCCGTTGGCGAGATAGAGCGGCAACTCCAGCGGCGAATAGAGGTGCGCGTGCATGTCCACCAGACCCGGCATGAGGTAGCGGTTTTTCCCCTCGATGCGCAGCGCGCCTTTCGGCACTTTGATCTTCGAGGCCGCGCCGAGCGCGCTGATGCGCCCGTTTTCAATTACGACAGTCTGGTTCGCTAAGACTCCCTCCCTGTCCAACGGCACGACGTTCACGTTCAGAAAAGCGACGACGTTTGCGGCGCTACTTTGCAGCGCGGGCGTCGCGCCGGAAGCTGCCGCCCACTGAGAGAAAGCGCCCTGATTCAAAGCGAAGATGAGGAGCAAGACCAGCAAACATCTCGGTTTCATCAAAGCTCACCTCC
>DASWNS010000561.1:0-14047 GCA_036399115.1 Pyrinomonadaceae bacterium
CTCTTCTGCGAGGGCAAGGGGCCGTTCCGCTGGGTGGCCCTCTCAGGCGACGCGGAAGACATCCGGCGCACGGACGATCTCGCGCTCGAACTGTTCCCCGAAGACGCGACGCTCGACCGCTGGCTCCGGCTCGCGCGCGACCGCGTGCAGTTTCAGGGACTCCCCGCGCGCATCTGCTGGCTCGGCTACGGCGAACGCGCCGAGATGGGAGAAGCCATCAACGAACTCGTCAAGCGCGGCGACCTGAAAGCTCCCGTCGCCATCGGTCGAGATCATCTCGACACGGGTTCGGTCGCCTCCCCTTTTCGTGAAACCGAAGCGATGCGCGACGGCTCTGACGCCGTGGCCGACTGGCCGATCCTGAACGCGCTTTTGAACACGGCGAGCGGCGCATCGTGGGTTTCCTTTCATCACGGCGGCGGCGTCGGCATCGGCTATTCGCTCCACGCCGGGCAAGTCTGCGTCGCCGACGGCACACCGGAAGCCGCGCGTCGCCTCAACCGCGTGCTCACCAACGACCCCGGCCTCGGCGTCGCGCGCCACGTAGACGCGGGCTACGAGGAGGCCGAAGAGACGGCCCGCGCCAAAGGCATCAACGTGCCCATGCTCGACGCAGGATAAATTTTGCGGATAATGTTTGCGCCTCAAAGGTAAGTCAACCCATCAAGCTTGAAGGTGATAAGAAGCGAGTTTAAAGCGAGGAAAAAAACTTATGACCGGCGAAGAGATGGAACGCGCCATTGAGTTTCTGCTCCAAAGTCAGGCTAACGCCGAGGCACGCATGACGGCCTTTGATGCGCGGCAGGATCGGACTGACCAACAGATCGCAGAGATGGGCAAACAGATCACGGAGATGAGCAAACGAATACAAGCCTACGCAGACACGCAATCCCAATTCATCGAGATCGTGACGCGGAGCCTCGAAGGTCTGGCAACGATACAAGCGCGCACGGAGCAGAAAATAGCCGAAACAAACGCGCGCACGGAGCAAAGAATTGCTGAGACGAATGAACGCATCGAGCAATTAGCGACTGAAAACAAGAAGCGCGGGGCTGAAATGGACGCGCGCATCGAGCAACTAATAGCTGAAAACAAGAGGCGAGGGGCTGAGACGAAGGAGCGCATCGAGCAACTGGCAATTGCAAGCAAGGCGCGCGGGGCTGAGACGGACGCGCGCATCGAGCAACTAATAGCTGAAAACAGGGCGCGTGGGGCTGAGATTGATGAGCGGCTCGACCGGCAAGTAGAGATAGCCGCTCGCACAGATGCGCGGCTCGATCAGCAAGCAGAGATAGCCGCTCGTACTGATGAGCGGCTCGACCGGCAAGCAGAGATAGCCGCTCGCACTGATGCGCGGCTCGACCGTTTGGCCGCGTTGGTGGAACGAAACATCACCGGCGGCAACGGCAATTTAGAACAGTGACAAGTGACGAGTTGAAAGACAAGTTTTCGGTTCTAACTCGTGACTTGTCACTCGTCACTTCTTAATAACGCCTCTCAAAGTTTGGTGCGGCTGGCGGGCGCGGGCATTGTCGCCATCACGGCGCACGCGCTCGCCGAAAGACCGGAACGAATCGCGCCGCAACTCAAACACGACGCCGTCGGCGCGTTGCTCAGGAAGGCCAACCTCGAAGAGTTTCTCAAGGCCGTGGGGGTGTGGAAATAGTGCGGATAGAAACAGAGTCGAGACGGACGGGAGAAGAGTCGAGACGGGCGGGCGTGCGACGAACGGCGCGCGTGTTTGTCTTTCACTTCTTCGCGCTGCTCTTTATCGTCTCGGCGTGCCGGGCGCAAACGGTCGTCGGCACGTCGGCGCGCGTCGAGGCGGTCAAGTTTGAGAGCAAGCTCGTCGGGAAGCTGCTGCCTTACAACGTGGTCTTGCCGCCACTCTACGACGCGCCGCAGTCGCGCGCCACGAAGTACCCGGTCTTGTACCTGCTGCACGGACTCGGGGGCAGTTCCGGCGATTGGGTTTCCGCCCGCGCGCATCTCGCCGCATACGCCGCACAGTATCGCTTCATCATCGTCACGCCCGAAGGCGCGGACGGCTGGTACACGGACAGCGCGACCGTGCCGACCGACAAGTTCGAGACATATATCCTCGAAGAATTGATCCCGGACGTGGAGCGCAGGTTTCGCACGCTCACGGAGCGCGACGCGCGCGCCATCGCGGGGCTTTCGATGGGCGGCTACGGCGCGTTGAAGTTCGGCGTCAAGCACCCGCACAGGTTCGCGCTCGCGGCCTCCCTGAGCGGCGCGTTCCACGCCGCTTCGTGGGACGCAAACGACCCCTCGCTGCTCGCCTTCGTCAAACCCTCCATCGCACGCACCTACGGCGCACTCGATAGCCCCACGCGCGCCGCCAACGATCTCTTCAAACTCTTCGACAACCTGCCGCCCGAACGCATCCCCACGCTCCCCTACATCTACTTCGACTGCGGCACGGAAGATTTTCTCATCGGCTCCAACCGCGCCCTCTCCGAACTTCTCCTCAGACGCAAAATCCCACACGAGTATCGTCAACTCCCCGGCGCGCACTCGTGGCCTTATTGGGACGCACAGGTTCAGGAAGTCCTCAAACTCGCCGCCCGCCGCCTGCGTGCAGCACAATAGCAGTCAGCCGTCTGCTGTTAGGCACAGGATAAAAGGTAATGAATGATCAGGTTGTGAAAGATAAGTTTGCGATACTTGTCGATGGAGACAATGCCCAGCCGTCTCTGCTTGAGCATGTCTTAGTAGAGGTTACAAAATACGGACGCATCACGATCAAAAGAATTTACGGCGATTGGACGACGCCAAATATGAATGGCTGGAAGAAATTTCTTCTCGACCTCGCCATCCAGCCGGTGCAGCAATTCCGTTATACGATGGGCAGGAACGCCACCGATAACACTATGATCATTGATGCCTTAGACATCCTTCACAGGCGTCTGGTTGACGGCTTCTGTATCGTATCGAGTGATAGTGATTTCACACGTCTGGCGACAAGGATCAGAGAAGATGGACTTTTTGTACTTGGTATTGGAGATAGTAAAACTCCCAACTCTTTCGTGAAGGCTTGTGATGTTTTCGCTTATACGGAGAACTTAGTAGCGAGCCTCCCCCCATTACAAGATACTTCCAAACAATCTCAACCAAAGACTCCGGTTAGTACAAAGTCACCGGGCGGGTTGAAAGAGCTTTTTAAGCAGGCGTTCGCGGTGAGTGTCGCAAACGACGGGTGGGTTAAGCTGTCTGCCTTCGGGAGTACTTTACGTAGATTAGACCCTGCCTTTGATCCCAGAACCTATGGCTATGCAAAGCTCTCCGTCATGCTAAGCAAGAAATTTTCCAACCTGATTGAGCAAAGACGCGATGACAAGGTATTTCCTCCGGGGATTTATGTCAGGCTTAAGAGTCGATAACATATAGCTCCTGAGTTCTGTTATAAAACCTCCGACTGATCTGAGATTCCGAACGCCACCCGGCAACTCATCCGACCCGCCGCCTCAAGAGCATTCTTTTCAAGGTTCTGCCTCTGATGTACATTGAAGGCTTGCGCCCGGCGCAGGTTAATGCAAACGTTGCATGCCTCTCTCGACATTGAATCTTTAGAGCGACAATGATCAAATTCATCTCAGGCGATATTCTGCGCGCAAACTCCGAGTTCATCGCGCTTGGCGTGGTGACGGGTGCGCCGGAGGGCGTGGGGGCGGGCGCGGCGGCGAAAGTCTCTTCGAAGTGGCCGAAGGTGCAGAAGCACTTGAGGCAGTTCACGCGCGGGAATAAGTTTCAGGGCGGCGATCTCTTCGTGGTCGCGCCGGGGAAGAATCGCCCCGGCGTTATTTTTATCGCCGCGTTGTCGGAGGCGGGACACGTCTCGGCGTCGTTCCTGAATCGCGGCTTGCGCAAACTGGCGCGTTATTGCATCAAGCACAAGGTTGAGAGCGTCGCGCTGCCGAAGATGGCTGCGGGGCTGGAGTGGGAAGACGAAGTGAAGCCGCTTCTGGAGAAATTCCTGGAGGGTGAAAAGACAGAATTCTTCGTCTACGAAGATCAGGAATAGATGCGCGGGAGGTTGTCGCGCAACACTTAACCGGAGGAGTCCGACTTGTTAGATTTCGCTATGGAAACTGCGCGCGAGGCGGGACGCGTGCTGGCAGAGCGGTTCGGGCGCGCGTCGCTGGAAGTGACGCACAAGGGCGACATTGATCTCGTCACCGAGTCGGACTTGGCGGCGGAGCGTCTGATCGTCGAGCGCATCCGCAGCTACTACCCGCGTCACGACATACTCGCCGAAGAGTCCGGCACCTCCGAACACGCGGGCGCGGGCGCGAGCGCCTACAAGTGGATCGTTGATCCGCTCGACGGCACGACGAACTACGCGCACGGCTACCCCTGCTTCTGCGTCTCCATCGCGCTCGAACACGAAGGCGAACTGCTCCTGGGCGTCATCTACGACCCGACGCGCGACGAGATGTTCGCCGCCGAACGCGGCGCGGGCGCGACCTTGAACGGGCGGCGCATACGCGTCTCCGAAATCAACGACCTCAACGAAGCGATGCTCTGCACGGGCTACCCTTATGACGTGCGCGGGCGCGACAACTTCGTGCGCAACTTCAAGAACTTCATCCTCCACGCGCAGGGCGTGCGCCGCGACGGCTCAGCCGCGCTCGATCTCGCTTACGTCGCCTGCGGTCGCTTCGACGGGTTCTGGGAAGAGGGCTTGCGCCCGTGGGACGTGGCCGCCGGAGTCATCCTGATCGAAGAAGCGGGCGGGCGGGTCTCGCGCTACGACGGCTCGCCGTTTCACATCTACACCCCGCCCATCATGGTAAGCAACGGCCTCGTCCACGAAGCGATGATGCGCGTGCTTGCGCTCCGCGACTAAAGGATTTCGTTAAGACTTTCAGCGCGCGGTGAAGGCGTAGATGGAGGTCTGCGGGTTATAGATTTTCCAATCGAACCAGTAGTCTTTGAGCACGGGGATTTTTTTCAGTTGTCGCCCGGCGAGCGCGCCCGATACGGCGCGGCCTGTGAAGTCCCACTCGCTGCGCGTCTCGCCGTCGAACATGCGCCACCCTGCGCCCGCGTCTGCATTCACGAAGAACTCCAACTCGCGCCCGTCAACGCTCGTCTCGAAGGCGCGCACCGATCTTTTATCTTCGCCGAGCACGACCATGAGCGGCACGCCATTGAGTCTGTCCACCAGCAGGTTCTGTCGCTCAAGCGTCTCTAGAGGGTAAGCCTTCGCCGCGCCGTTCAGGTTAACGCCGAGGATGATGGCGCGCGGCGCGATCCGGTCGCTCGCGCTTGCCTGCGTGACGACGGGCAACTTCCCCGTCTGCGCTTCCCAGTTTTCCGAAAACTTCTTCCACGCGTCCGTGTTCTCCGCCGGGCGCAGCACGCGCCCCTGCGGATGCTCGCGCTTCCACGTGGCGAAGGTTAGTTCGTCGTGAAAGACGCCGTTCAGACGCCGCCCTTTGAGTGGTCCGTTGATGGCTTCGCCGGACACCTGTTGCCACCACGTCCCCGTCTCCTCATCCTCCATGATGAAGTTCTGATTGTTGATTCCCGCCAGGTGAAATTTCAGACGCCGCCCGTCGCTCGTCGCTTCCCACACCAGACCGGTGTGACAGAGCGTTCAATAAGTTGACACGACCGGCAACCCGCCGACCGTGTCCTCCACGACGTGATGATAGGCCAACTGCCTGATCGGGTAAGCCACCGCATCGCCCTTCACTTCAATCGCCAGCACCATCTCGTCTCCGGCGACGAAATCAACTCTGTCCGCCGCGACGTATGCGCTCGCGGGCAGCGGTTTGAACATCCACTCGAAATGGTTCTGTCGCGCAAACCACGTCACCGTCACGACCGGTACGAGCAGCAACACGAGCGCGGCCTTCGTCCAACGACGCGCGCCGCGCCAGAGCAGCACGACGAGGAGCGCGGCGAGAGCGAGCGCGGCGAGCGTGACCACCGGCGACCAGTGGCGCAGCGTGTAAGAGAGATTCAATCCTTCCGGCGTTTGCGGCCTGAACGGCTGAATCATCCAGACCGGAATAAAGACCCACACGAACGCGCCGAGCACGACGAGCGTGAGCGTGAGCCATAAAAGACGACGTGATGTTTTCTCATTCATCATTCATCGTTCCTCGTTCATCCTTTGTCTAAAGCGCAGAGTGAATGATCTCGTAGAGCTTGTCGGTTTCGCGGCGGGCGGCCTGGCGTGTGTCTTCGCCGGGGAGCGGGGTCAGGTGGTGGAGCGGGTGGTAAACAATTTCGAGGCGACCGAGGCGCGGGTAACGCCAGTCGCGCGGCCAGATGCGATGGCCGCCGCGAATCGTGATCGGCAGCACGGGGACGCCCGCTTCGAGCGCGAGCCGCGCCGCGCCCACCTTGAACTCCTGCATCTTACCGTCGGAGAAAGCCCGCCCGCCTTCGGGAAAGATGACGAGCGCGCCGCCCCTGCGCAGCCATTGCAGCGAGCGTCGAATCGCGCGCCGGTCGCCCTTCTGCACTTGCAGCGGCCACGCGCCGAGGAGCCGCATCAGCCTCCCCGCGACCGGCCAGTCGAACACTTTGTCCCACGCGAGAAAGCGCGCGTGCAGTGGGACGGGCACGCCCAGCCAGAACGGGTCGAGATACGTTTGGTGATTCGCGGCGATGATCACGCCGCCGCTCGCGGGCACGTTCTCCACGCCGATGTAACGCGCGCGCCACAACAGGCGAAAGAGCAGGCGCAAGGCTGCGCGCAAGAAGCGGATCGCCCACAGCGGCAGCGCGTAAGGCTCGTCCGTGCCCGCGCTCGAAGGCTTTTTATCGCGCTGCGCGATGCTTGTTTCCGTCTCGCTCAAACCGGCTCGTCTCCCACGTCATCCGGCGCGCCCTCCGGCGCGCTTCGCTTCTCGCCCGTCTCGCCGCTGCTGCTGTTCGCGCTGCCGCTACTACTACTACGGCGTCGCCATGCATCGCTCAAACGCGCGACGACTCCGCCGCCTTCGCCCGCCCGGTTCGTCTCCGGCGTGTCGGACGCACCCGTCTTGCCTGCGCGCAGCGTATCGAGTCCGGTGATGGTCAACTCTTCCCACCAATCGGGAATGTCGCGCTCGCTCAACCCGTCCGCCTGCCAGAGTTCGCAACGCTCGCACTCGAAGCCGTCGTAGAGTCGTGCTTCTTCTTTCGTCAGGCCGATGCGCGTGCGCGCTTTGCAGTTCTCGTCCGCGCAGTGCCGCTCGATCTCTACGAGCAGCACTTCGCGCGGAAACACGATGCGTGATCTCTTCTTCTTTAGCATCTCAACCGAACTCTTCCAGAGGCCACTCCTGATCCATAAACTCGACGTGGAGG
The DNA here is from genome assembly GCA_036399115.1 of Pyrinomonadaceae bacterium. Classification (GTDB taxonomy): domain Bacteria; phylum Acidobacteriota; class Blastocatellia; order Pyrinomonadales; family Pyrinomonadaceae; genus JAIVJZ01. Next base: position 7,330 of record DASWNS010000561.1, read on the forward strand.
CGCGGAATCCCGTCGCTGCCCGTGCGATGCGCGCGGACGACGGCGAAGGCCGAAGTCTGGTAGCGCGCGCTCGTCAGGCGCACGTAGCGGCCACGCTCCGCTTGCAGCGACGAATAGACCGCCGCGCCGCGCCGGCTGATGTTCTCCGTCACCGTCTCCTCGCGCGCCGTGATGTTCCAACGCTCGTCATACAGTTCGACCGTCACCTCGACGGGCACGCTCAGGCGCGTCTCCTTTTTCTGAATCTGTCCCCCGACAGTGGCTTGCTCCCTGAGCATCCACATGCCGCCTTCCGCCGTCGGTTCAAACACCTCGTAACGCTTCGTCGGATCGAGTTGATAACTGTCCGGCGGACGCTTGCCGACGAAAGCCACGCCGAGCATGAAACTCGGCGCGCTCGCGCCCGTGGGAAACTGCCCGCGCGTAAAGCGCACCAGAGCATAGACGCGATATTGATCTTCGACGTGATCGAAGCAGCGCAGTTGGCGCGGCATCGGCAGCGTCAGGTGCAGCAACCGCCCGACATCTATCGGTCGGGTGAGACTAAAACTCGCCCCGAACGGCGTCAAGTCATGAAGCCGCGTCATCTCCGTCCACTCGGTTTTGGCGTCCTCCCGAAACTGCACGCGCGCCGGCAGCGCGAGTTTCAGACGCTCACGCACGCGACGGTTTTTGCCCGGATAATTCATGGTTTCAGAAGGCGATTCGAGGCGCCCTCGCACCTCAATATATTGTGTCCGGCGGGCGTCGCTCGCCGCGCCCCGAAAAGAGGCTCGAAACCCTGATTTTACAGGGCTTTTACGCCGTTCGGACGGTTGCTAAAAGGGGCGTTTCGGGCTACAATATGTCGTACTTCAAACCGGCACTTTTGCACCCCGGAAAAGTACCGTCAGACACCAATTTTCAGGTCACTTAAAACAGGGCGTTCAGGTTCTCGCGCGGGCTGTTTCGGCTGCTGCTCCCGCCGCCGCTCGAAGGTAGGCGGCGACCCCTGACAGTTCCCACGCAACGCGGAAACTCGAAAGTGCAGTGTGGCAGAGGGAGTGCGGCTCGGAGCCCTTGAAATCGTCCGCACGAACGGACGGACGTGAGATTGTACTCGGAAAGGTTAGTTGATGGAAACACTAGATCATAATTACGTGAATATCGAAGAAGAGATGCGGCGTTCGTATCTCGACTACGCCATGTCCGTCATCATCGGACGCGCGCTGCCCGACGTGCGCGACGGCTTCAAGCCCGTGCACCGGCGCGTGCTCTGGGCGATGAACGAACTCGGCAATCAACATAACAAGGCTTATAAAAAGAGCGCGCGCATCGTCGGCGACGTGATCGGTAAGTATCACCCGCACGGCGACTCCGCCGTCTACGACACTATCGTCCGCATGGCGCAGGACTTCTCCATGCGCTACCCGCTCATCGACGGTCAGGGCAACTTCGGCTCGGTTGACGGCGACTCCGCCGCCGCCATGCGCTACACCGAAGCGCGCATGTCGAAGCTCACGAGCGAAATTCTCGCCGACATCGAGAAAGAGACGGTTGACTTCCAGCCGAACTACGACGAGTCGCTCTCCGAGCCGCGCGTGATGCCGACGCGTGTGCCGAACCTGCTCCTGAACGGTTCGGGCGGCATCGCCGTCGGCATGGCGACGAACATCCCGCCGCACAATTTGGGCGAGATCGTGGACGCGACCATCGCGGTGATTCGCAAGCCGAACATTAAAGACGAAGACCTGCTCAAGCTCGTGCCCGGTCCAGACTTCCCGACCGCCGGTTTCATCTACGGGCGCGCAGGGATCAGGTCGGCCTATCTCACGGGGCGCGGCATCATCCAGATGCGCGCGCGCGCAGGGATCGACCGCATCGGGCGCGGCACGCAGGAGCGCGACGCCATCATCATCACAGAGATTCCCTTTCAGGTGAATAAGGCGCGGCTCATCGAGCGCATCGCCGAACTCGTCAACGAAAAGAAGATCGAAGGCATCTCAGACCTGCGCGACGAGTCAGACCGCAACGGCATGCGCATCGTCGTCGAACTCAAACGCGACTCGGTACCGCAGGTCGTCCTGAACAAGCTCTACAAGATGACGCCGATGCAGTCTTCGTTCGGCGTGATCAATCTGGCGATTGTCGAAGGCCAGCCGCGCGTGCTGACCTTGAAGCAGATGCTCGAAGCCTTCGTCGAGTTTCGCCGCGAGGTGGTGCGCCGCCGCACCGAGTACGAACTGCGCAAGGCACGCGCCCGCGCGCACATCCTCGAAGGTCTGAACAAAGCCATCGACGCGCTCGACTACATCATCCCGCTCATTCGCAACGCTGGATCGGTAGACGAAGCGCGCGCATGGCTCACAGGCCATACCGAGCGCATGGGCGAAGGCAGATCGTGGAAGGGTATCCCGACCGACCTTACGCAGTCGGGCTTCATCTCGAAGCTGCAAAAGGTAATGCGGCGTCTGGAGTTCTCCGAGGCGCAGGCGCAGGCGATTCTCGACCTGCAACTCCGTCGCCTGTCCGCGCTCGAACGGCAGAAGATTCTCGACGAGTATGAAGGCATCATCAAGTTCATCGCCGAACTCGAAGAGATTCTTTCGAACGAAAACTCGCTCCGGCGCGTGATCGTCAACGAACTCGAAGAGGTGCGGAAAAACTTCGGCGACAAACGGCGCACGGAGATCGTGGACGAAGGCGTCGAACTGACCATCGAAGACATGATCGCCGACGAGGAAGTGGCGATCACGATCACGAACTCCGGCTACATCAAGCGCACGCCCGTCTCGTCTTACACGCGGCAGGGGCGCGGCGGCAAGGGACGCTTCGGAGCGGCTCCCAAGAACGGCGATTTCGTCGAGCACATCTTCACCGCTTCGACGCACGCCTACATCATGATCTTTACGGACAACGGGCAGGTCTTCAAGTTGAAGGTGCACGAGATACCGGACGCGCCGACGCACGCGCGCGGCAAGGCCGTCGTCAATCTCATCAACATTCCTTCGACGCGAAAACTGGCGGGCGTCGTGCCCGTCAAAGAATTTTCCGAAGGCCGCTACGTCGTGATGGTCACGCGCAAAGGCGTCATCAAGAAGACGCCGCTGTCGGAGTTTCAGAACATACGCACGAACGGCATCAACGCCATCAACATAGACGACGGCGACGAACTGCTCGACGTGGTCTTGACCGACGGCACGAAGCGCATCTTCATCGCCACGCACAACGGCCTTGCCATACGCTTCGACGAGTCGGACGTGCGCCCGATGGGTCGCGCCACGCGCGGCGTGCGCGGCGTTGATCTGCGGAAGGACGATTACGTCGTGAGCCTGTGCGCCGTCTCGGCGGACGACAGCGAGCGCATGCTCTCCGTCTCCGAACAGGGCTTCGGCAAGCAGACGCCGATCACGATCTATCGCCTGCAATCGCGCGGCGGCAAGGGCGTCATCAACATGAAGACGACGCCGAAGACGGGCAGGGTGGTTGCCGTCTTCCCCGTCGAAGACGACTCCGAGATCATGATCATCACGCAGCAGGCCAAGCTCATCCGCCTCGAAGCGAGCGAGATTCGCAAGACCGGGCGCGGCGCACAGGGCGTCCGGCTCATCAAGACGGACGGCGGCGACATGGTGACGAGCGCGTCGCTGCTCGCGGCCACGGGCGAGGAAGAAGTAATCGTGACCGCCGAGTAAAGCGGCGTCACACGCAACAAACAGAAAACTCCCGCTCTTTGATAGTGAGCGGGAGTTTTCTGTTTGCGACTTTTACGGGCAGTCGGAAGCGAGCCGGGGGCGCGTGCGGCGACTATTGCCCGGCCAGGATCAACTCCTGCATCTTGCGTGTGACGGGTTGCGACGCGCCGCCGTAGTTGGACATGACGATGGCCGTGTAGCCGTTGTCGAGAAACATGTCGAGGTTCGAACTGATGCCGGGAAAACCGCCGCTGTGGCCGACGATGCGGTTCTTCGTGTCCACGCCGAAGCCGTAGCCGTATTCGGGCGAGTTGAGTTCGGGCTTGGCCGAGAGCAGTTGCTTGACGTACTCCGCGCCGACGAGTTTGTTCGCGCGCAGCGCGGCGTCGAACTTCAACAGGTCGCCGACCGTCGAATAGCCGCCGCCCGCCGGGCCGCCGCGGATGACGTGCTGGAAGACGTTGTTGCGGAAGCGCACGCCGCCTTCGGTGTACTCCTTCTGGTAACCGACGGCGAGATTGGGCGTCACGAGGTCTAACTCGTAAGCGTCTGTGTTCGTCATCCCGGCGGGCTTGTAGATGTTCTCGCGCACGTAATCGAAATAGGTCTGCCCGGTCACTTTCTCGATGACCGCGCCGAGCACGAGCATCCCTGTGTTGCTGTAAGCCCATTTTGCGCCCGGCTCGAAGGCGAGCGTCTCGCTCTCCGCGAGCGTCATCATGTCGCTCACGCTACGGAAGCGCGCACGCGACGACTCCATGAACTTCCGGTTGAAGTAGCTGCCCAGACCGGAAGTGTGCGTCAGCAGGTGCTTGATCTTGATCTTCTGCGCCGCCTCTTTCGAAGGAAACTCCGGGAGAAACTTCGCGAGCGAATCTTCAAACGAGAGCTTGCCGCGCTCCGCGAGTTGCGCGATGGCGACCGCCGTGAACATCTTGTTCATCGAGCCGAGGTTGAATTTCGTGTCCACGCGATTCGCGACGCCGAAATCCTTGCTCGCTTCGCCGTAAGCCTTCTCGAAGAGAACCTTGCCGTCCTTCGCCAGCAGCACCGCGCCGGAGAACACGTCGGCCTCCGCCAATCGCTGCACGTAGGCTTCGAGTTCGCGCGCACGCTCGGCGTCCGTCAGTTTCTTCGCCGTGCGCTCGCTGGCGGGGACTTTCGGCGGGCGCATGCCGATGCCCGTGATGCGATGCGGCGCATTCGCTTCGACGCTCACCGCCAGACCCATCCAATCTTCCGTCAACTTCCGGCGCAGGAGCGCGGTCGCCTCCGTCGCGCTGCTCTCCTGTAAGCTGTGAAACTCGACGCCGCGCGTGCGGTCGCGCATCTGTGCGATGAAGTTCAGGTGCGCGCTCAACGGCATCCCGGCCAGTTCGCCGCCGTAGTTCTCTTCTATAAACTTCTTCGTCGCCGCCGCATCCGTCGTGTTGATGATCTTCACCAACTCTGCGACGCGACGCGCCGCCGGAGTGTCTGTCGCGGCGGGCTGCGCCTGCTGCGCCTGCGCGACGGCGGCAGACAGGCAGGCGAACAACAGTGCGGCGCGGGTGGTTGAATTTATGATGGCTGAAAATTTTCTCATCTCTCGATTGTCCTCGTGTGTGTGGGGCGCGCTCGTCGCGCGTTTAATTCTCGCATTCACCGGCGGCGGACGCGTGCGCGGTCGCACGTTCGTGCTTTAGCGGCGACGCTGCCGACGGGTCGCGGTGGCTTTCTGTTCCCGGAGCAGTCCGCTCAGGATCAGGTCTGCGATCTGCTCGCTCTTTTCTTTGATCTCTTCACGCTCGCCCAGTTCGGTCGTGCTCAGGCTGTAGGGCAGGAGCGCGTTGGTGGCGTGCAGCAGGGTGAAGGCGGTCGTGAGCGTATCTTCCACGTTGAAGATGCCCGCCTGCGCGCCCTCTTCGAGCACCTCCGCAAAGACGCGCGCCTCCTCTTCAAAATAACGCGCGCGCCGCGCCAGCAACTTCGGGCGAAGCGCGGCCAGCAGGTCGTTCAAACTCTGCGTGTAATGCTGCACGCTGTCGAAACGAAAGAGCACGCGCGCCACCAGCATCAGGCGGAGGCGAATCGCTACGTCGGCGTCCGTGCGTGCAATCGCCCACAAACGCTCCTTGAGCCGTTCGACGATGCGGTCAACATGCGACAGCGTGACCTCTTCCTTGCTCGCGAAGTGCAGGTAGATCGTGCCCTTGCCGATGCCGACTTCCTGCGCGATGTCGTCCATCGTCATCTTGCGATAGCCGTAGCGCGCCAGCAGTTGGTCGGTCACGTCGAGAATCGCCTCGCGCACCTCTTCCCTCGTGATTGCGCTGACCATAATTTCCTGACCTCTGACCGGAATTGCTTTCCAGTCATAATTACGCCGTGACCGACAAGTAGTTCCAAACTTTTTCCCGCCCGCGAGAATCGGCGGAAAAAATGAGAGCATTTCTTAGATGAACTTCAGGTGGGCGGTTCAGATGGTGTAGAACGTCGTGAAGAAGAGGATGAAGCGATAGAGTTGGAGGACGCCGATAATGCAGCCGACGAGCGCGAGACATTTCAGGGCAGTCGCCGCCTTCCCCTGCCCGTAGACCCCGCCGAGCGCGAGTCGCAAAGCTGCGGAAGAGATTCGACTCGAAACTCGTCAGGATATTGAACGCCTCGCCCAGAAAGCGTCGGAGCGAGTAGTCTTCGCTCTCGATTCGACGCTCGCCGCAATTGGGACAGAAGCGGCTGCGAAAGCTTTCGCCGCAGTTGGGACAAGTGAGGTCAGACGCATCGCGGGGCGACGGTTCGCGGGACGGCAGCGACCGGGGCGGCGCGGCATCGCCGGTCGCTTCGTCCACCAGCGCGATGTCGGTCGGTTCCGGCATGTTGCGCGTCGAACGAAATTTGCACGGGTGGGGTCAGTTCATTCCGGCGACGGCTTGCTGGTATTTCGCCGCGAGTTCGTCCTGATTCGTGATGCAGATGTCCAACTCGCGCACGAGGCCGTCGCCGAGTCCGTAAATCCAACCGTACACGCCCAACTCCTGCCCTCGCTCCCAGGCGTTCTGCAC
>DASWNS010000562.1:0-6864 GCA_036399115.1 Pyrinomonadaceae bacterium
GGACGCTCCTGTTGCGCGCGCGGAACGAAGGCGCGGGCGTGCGCATTGAGGTGTGCGATACAGGGATAGGGATACCGCAGGAGAATCTGGCGCGCATCTTCGATCCCTTCTTCACGACGAAGGAGGTCGGGCAGGGAACGGGTCTTGGGCTGGCGGTCTGTTATGGTATTGTGACGGAGCACGGAGGGCGCGTCACGGTGGATTCGGTGCTCGGGCGCGGAACCACTTTTACGCTGGTCTTGCCCTCGATGAGTGTCGAGCGATTTGACGGAGGCCGAATGAGTTGAGTAACACGCCGCAAGAGGAGTTGACGAACACACAGCCGAGCAGGATTTTGGTGGCCGAAGACGAAGCGAACCTGCGCCTCGTATTGCAAAAGGAGCTGCAAAGACAGGGGCACGACGTGCGCGTTGCGCCCGACGGGGAAGCCGCCCTGCGCCTGCTCGAAGAGAGCAACGTAGACGTGCTGTTGTGCGACATCAACATGCCGCGCATGGACGGACTCGAACTGTTGCGCCGCGTGCACATGCGACCGAACCCGCCCGAAGTGATCATGCTGACCGGGCACGCTACCGTCGAGACGGCCATCGAAGCGATGAAACTCGGCGCGTACGATTATCTCTCCAAGCCTTATCACATCAACGAACTCGACACGCTCGTCAAACGCGCGGCGGAGAAGCGTCGCCTGCGCGTGGACAATCAACGCCTGCGCGCTCAACTCGCGCGACATTCCGAGATGCCGGAGATCGTCCACGTCTCGGACGCGATGCGCGAGGCTTTGAGATTGGTCGAACGCGTCGCGCCGTCGGATGCGTCGGTGCTGATCACGGGCGAGTCGGGCACGGGCAAGGAACTGATCGCGCACGCGATTCACCGCCTCTCGCAGCGCAGAGAAGCGTCGTTTATTGATCTCAACTGCGCCGCGTTTCAGGAGTCGCTCCTTGAATCGGAACTCTTCGGCTACGAAGCGGGCGCGTTCTCCGGCGCGAAGGGGCGCAAACTCGGACTCTTCGAACTCGCAGACAACGGCACGCTCTTTTTAGATGAAGTCACGGAACTGCCCGCGCCCTTGCAGTCGAAGCTGTTGCGCGCCATCGAGACGCAGACTTTCTACAGGGTCGGCGCGGTGCGCAAAGTTCAGGTCAACGTGCGCATCATCGCGGCGACGAATCGAGACATGACGCAGGCCGTCTCCGACGGAAGTTTTCGCGCCGACCTGCTCTACCGCATCAACGGGTTTCAGATCAACTTGTCGCCCCTGCGCGAACGCCCCGAAGACATCGAACCGCTCTCACGCCATCTCGTCAAGCAACTCGGCGGCCTGAACCCGCCGGAGATTACGCCCGAAGCCCTCGCCGCCCTGAGCGCATACCCCTGGCCGGGCAACGTGCGCCAACTGCGCAACTGCCTTGAGCGCGCCCTGCTGCTCGCCAACGATGCGCGCATCACGACGAACGAGTTGCCGCCAGAGATCGCTAACCCGGCGGCGAGCGCGTTTGTTCCGGGCTTCACCGGCGCGACGCCTGCCGCCGCAGGGGGCAGCGCGCCCGTCGAAGGCGCAACCGCAGTGCAGCCGCCGCTGCGCGAAGTGGAACGTCAACAGATCGTCTCCGCGCTCGAACAGACCAACTGGCATCGCGGCAAGACCGCCGAAATCCTCGGCATCTCGCCCTCCACGCTTTATCGTCGCCTGCGTGATTACAATTTGACGCGGCGGAGTTAAACCCCTAAGCAATAATCCGAACACACACGTAGACGCAGAAACGAGGCGGATAAAGACCATTCCTTATCCGCCTCGTTCTGTCTCCGCCTGCGTCTGTCTCTATCTTTGCAGAACTGCTTTTAACTGCTGGTGGCTGCGCCCGTGCTGGCAGGCACCTTGTCGAGCGCGCGTTCGGCGGCCTCCGCTTTTTCGCGTTGCCCGGTGCGCACGTAGAGCGTGATGAGTTGGCGCAGCACGAGAGATGAGGCGGGGTTGAGTTTGCGCGCGGCTTCGTAATGTTTGATCGCGTCGCGGTCGCGCCCGGCCACGGCCAGCAGCGCAGCCGTGTTCGTGCGCGCGTAGAATTCGCCGCCCGCACGCTTGAACTGTTTGAAGACTTCGTCGAACTTGCCGAGCCGCCCGTAGACGAGCGCGAGATTGTTGGCGACCTGAGTATCTGCGGGAGCGAGCCGCGCGGCAGTTTTCAGACGCGAGAGCGATTCGTTGTAGCGGTCGTCGAGGTAGAGCGAGTGGCCAAGGTTGTTGAGCACGCGCGGGTTGAGCGGCGCAACCGAGAGCGCGCGTTCATAAAATTCCTGCGCCTGCTTGTGCTGCCCGCGACGGTCGTATGCGAGTCCGAGCAGGTTATTGGCCTCGACCAGATCAGTGCCAGCAGGACCGGCGACGGCGGCGATGGACAGTTCCGCAATCGCCTCGTTCGTGTAGCCGCTCTCCAACAGCGCGCGACCCTGCGAGAGCGGATCGCCCGGCGCGCTTTCAATGAACGGCGTGAACCTGCGCGGCTCATAATCGGCAGACTCGTCCGCCGCTTCGGAAGCGCGCATCTGCGGCACAACTACGGGCGACACGACTGCTGCGCGCGGCGTTGCCACGACGGGAAGCGCGCCGTTTCCTGATTCATTGGCTGCTGCTGTGGTAGCCGTCTGCGCTTGCGCCGGGTTCGCTTCTTTCGCTTTCACGCGTGCCGTCTTGTCGCCACCGCTGCCGAAAAGTTTGGCGAGGCCGCGAAAGGGTGCGGTGATGATGCGTACGAAAAGGTTCGGGCGTTTCTTCGCCCCCGCGTTCGCCGCCTGCGCCGTCGCAGTCTCAGTTGCCGATTCCTCCCGCACCTCCGGCGACGCGCTCGACGGCACCGGCGGCGCGCTCGTCGCCATGTAGCGCACGTCTGCGTCGAGGCTCGACGCGCGCAGCGGCATTGATGAAGAGAAGAGCAGCGCACAGGCGCAGGTGAAATGAATGACTTTAGAAAAACGCACGGCAGCAGAATCCTTTCGCAGACAGTTTGCACGCATCCGGGGGGCGCGAACTCGACGGCCACACGGGCGCGTGCAACTTCACGGAGATTGAATCTTAGGGCAGGCGAAGGCTCAGGTCAAAAGCTCACAGCCGGGTTGCGTCCGGACAGGGAGCGGGAACGCAAAAGCACGGACGGGATGGTTACCGTCCGTGCTTTTGTGAGTAAGAGAGAGCAAGAGAGACTAAGGGTGCAAGAGAGCCGGGCTTAAGCGAGTCGGGCTTGGGAGAGCCGTTGTTTGTCGGTGCGTTTGAACTGTTATGCCTGTTGTTGGCGTTGCTGCTGTTGCCTGCGTCGGCGGTAGTAGAGTCCGGCCAAGCCTGTGCCGAGCAGCGTCATCGTCGCAGGCTCGGGCACTGCCGAGGGCGGAGAGGTCTTGATGGTGAACGTGATGCCGTTGTTCCAGAAGTGGCAATCGGGGTCGAAGCCGAACGCGAGATTGCTGCCGTTGTTGAGATAGGAGATGAGCGCGGCCAACTGCGCCTGATTGAAGGTGAAGACGACATTTTGCGTCGTGTTCACGCCGTTCGTATCCGTGAACTGGCCGATCACCGTGCCCGTGTTGTTGACGAGCGCGTTGCTGCCGGCGAAGTAGTCGCTGATGGAAGTGACGGGCACTTGATTCGGATCGACATCCTGAATCGAGGTCACGCCGTTGACGGTTGCCGAGCGCGAACCGCTGGCCGAGCCGAAGCTGTTGGCCGAGTCGAACATGCGCACGAAGAGCGTGTTGGGGTTGGTGTCCCAGTTGGTGATACTGCTGAAGGTGAGCGTCGCGCTGGTGATGGTGTGGCCGGCGGGAATCCTTCCGGCGGCGTTGATCTGCCACGTGTAGGCGTGGTGATGTTCGAGATCAAATTGATTCGGGCCGCCCGGATTCGAACCTGCGCTACCGGCGGCATCGGGCGCGGTCGGCGGCGCGGTGAACGTGATGGTGTCTGCGAAGGCCGTGCCGTGCAGACTAAAGACGGCAATCAGGGCGATACCGATGAGCAACTTTTTCACGACGGGTTGAACCTCCTGCGGCAACTTAACCGGGTTTGAATAGACGGACTACGACGTGGCCTGCAAAGAGAATGTCTTTGAGGTTGCAGGCGATTAAAAAACTTAACCTTTTCCTTGTCGCCCTTGAAGTAAATGACTAGCCCCGCCTCTTTTCCATAAAACTCACGCAAGCGAAGCAATTGTCTGTGAGGCCGGGCACAACCGCGCCATCTCTCAGCGTGCGCTTCCGGCAAAGGCTTGACGATATTTTTCGGGAATGGAGACGGGGCGGCGCGTGTCGAGGTTCATCGCGACGTGGATTTGCGTAGAGCGGGCGCACAGAGTTCCGTCGCTCGCGCGCCGCGCGCTGTACTGGAAGGTGGCGGAACTGTTGCCCGTCTGCGAGACGAAGATTTCCAGGTCCAGTTCGTCGCCATAGACGATGGGAACGAAGAACTCTGTCTGCGTGTTGACGTTGGGAAAGCCGATGCGCTCGACGGCCATCAATTGTTGATAACTGATGCCGCAGCGCGCGCCGAAAAATTCTTCGAGGGCGATGTGGAAGTAGTGAAAGATGTTCGGGTAATAGACGAGTCCCGCCGGGTCTGTATCGCCGAAGCGCACGGTGATGCGTGTGGAAAATGGCATGAGAAAGCAGTGCCGAATGACAGGTGACAAGTGACGGGAGAAGAGAAGTAGATAAGTGATGAGTGATGAGTGATGGGTGATGAGTTGAAGACAGGGCTTTTGTTTTAACTCGTCACCCGTCACTTGTCACTGTCCTTGAGTTTCTTGCGATCAATCTTGCCGCGATCATTTTTCGGGAGCGAGGCGACAAACTCGATCCAGCGCGGGTATTTGTAGCGCGCCAGGTGCGTCTTGACGAACTCTTTGACGTTCTCGGCCAACTCTTTGGTCGGCGCAAAATTTTCGCGGGGCACGATGAAGGCTTTCGGTTTAACGAGACGGTCGCCCGCGTCGTGTCCGATGACGGCGCATTCGAGCACCGCTTCGTGTTGCAGCAGGCAGGCTTCAATTTCGACGGGCGCGACATAGACGCCGGAGACTTTCAGCATGTCATCCGTGCGCCCGTGATACCAGTAGTAGCCTTCCGCATCGACGTGAAATTGATCGCCGGTCGTACACGCATCGCCCGCGAAAGTCTCCTTCGATTTCTCGTGCGCCTGCCAGTAGCAGAGCGCAGCCGAGTCGCCGGAGATGCGCAGCGTCCCCATCTCGCCCGTCGCCACCGGAACGCCTGCCGCATCAATAATCTGCGCCTCGTAGCCTTCGACGATGCGCCCCAGACTGCCGGGCTTCACATCATTCGGGCGGTTCGTGATGTAAATATGAAACATCTCCGCCGAGCCGATGCCGTCCAGAATTTCCACGCCGAACGTCTCCATCCAACGCTCGTACAACTCGACGGGCAGAGCCTCGCCCGCCGACAGGCAGAAGCGCAGACTCGACAGGTCGCGCGCCGCCGCGCCTTCCACGTTGAGCATGCCGTTGATCATCGTCGGCACGCTCGTCAGGATCGTCGGGCGGTAACGTGCGATCACTTCGAACAACTTTTCCGGCGTCGAACGCTCCGCGAAGAGAGCGGTTGCGCCGCCCACTGCGAAGGGGAACAGAAGGTTCGTGCCCGTCGCATAACCGAAGAACAGCTTCGGCACGGAGACGGTCAGGTCGTGCTCGTTAACGCCGAGCACGCGCTTCGCATAACATTCGGTGTTGAACGGCAGGTCGTGTTGCAGATGCACCGCGCCTTTCGGATGCCCTGTGGAACCGGAAGTGAACAACCAGATCGCGATGTCGTCTCGATGCGTGTCGGCGGGCGTGAGTTCATCCGGCATCGCCGCCGTCACTTCCCCGAACGACGCGAACTCGCCGTGCTCGCGCCCGACGACGAACACACGGCGCAGGTGACGCGCCCCACGCGCAGCCTCCGTGAAAGTCTCCAGCAGCGATTCGTGAATGACGGCCACGCGCGCACGCGTGTATTCGAGGTAATAGACGTAATCGGCGGCAGGCAAGAGCGGGTTGACCATCGTGATCACCGCGCCGATACGACTCGCGCCGAACCACGTCCACACGAACTCAGGGCAATCCGGCAGGACGATGAGCACGCGGTCTTCCAACTCCACGCCGCCTTCACGCGCGAGCGCATTCCCCGCGCAGTTCGCCATCCGCACGGCGTGCGCATACGTGTATCGCTCGTCCTCGAAGTAGAGGCACACCTTGCCTTCGCGCCCTTCCTCCACGTTGTGATAGAGGAAGTAGTCGGCCATGTTGAAGCGTTCGGGAAATTCGATGTTCATATCCGGCGATCTCTAATCAAACTAAAGACGGAAGTTGATCTTGCGACGCGCTCATAAGACTACAGCAAACTTCATCTCCTGCTCACTACTTTTCCTTCAAGGCGCGGAGCGAAAAGATGTGCGGCGGCTCGACCTGCCAGCCTTCGAGCCGCGTCAGGCCGGGTTCAAACTTTTCCGCCGGGGAGGGGACGACTGGCTGATAGGGAAACTCGTGCAGGAACTCAAGGCGCAAGCCCGCGCGGATGACGGCGTTGACCACGTCGGCCAGACTGTGCGACCAGTTGTACTCGGTGTGCGAGAAGCCCGGCGCGTTCGGCGCGGCGTAGGAGCCGGTCGAGTGCAGCTTGAGCGGTTCGGGCGTGTGGAAGTAAGGGTACTCGAAGGTGTGTCCGTCGTCGCCGAGCATGAAGATGAACGGGTGGAATTCGGCGATATAGAAGAAGCCGCCGGGCTTGAGGAAGTGTGCGACGACTTCAGCCCAGCGGTCGAGACTGGGCAGCCAGGAGAGCACGCCGTAGGAGGTGTACACGATAGATCGGAAG
>DASWNS010000563.1:0-17002 GCA_036399115.1 Pyrinomonadaceae bacterium
GAGCGTGCGGGCGGCGCGGGTGCGGAATCGTCGAACGCGGCGAAGAATGTTGCGCCCGCCGCCACAGCGACGACGGTGGCGCAAACCCAGTCGTCCCGCACGGCTCAGGCGGCTGCGAGAGAGGCGCGCAAGGGTGTCTCTTCCGCCGCCTCTGTTACCGCCGCAGAGGCCGCGCCGGGCACGCCGCGCGGCGGCGCATACGTCGTGCGCGTGTTGATGGAGGTGAAGAACGGACGGGTGACGGATGCACGCGTATTGAACCCGCGACCCGGCGCGGGAGCCTATGAAGCGCTCGCGCTCAGGATGGCGCGGCAGCGTCGCTACCCGGAAAATTTCAGCGGGGGCGATACGCTCAGGATCAGTGTCAAACCGTAAGGGAAAACTCCGCGTGCTTGGTTGAAGGTTGGCACGCGACGCGCAGACCGGGCACATGCGCGGCGGGCGCGGATGGAATCAAAAGATGCTGTTCATTCAAAGCAACAGTCTGTCTCTCTACCTCGACGAAGGCGCACGCCTGCGCCTGCTCGACGCGCTCAGGGAACGTGGACTCACGCCGCTCATCCGCTCGGCGCGTCGTCGTTGCTTCGGGCTGCTCGTGCCCGAACAGGAAGAGGCCGCGCGCGTCGAAGCGGCCATCGCGGAGTTTGAACGCGAATGCGTGGCGCAGCACGAGGCGGCGAACAGAATGAAGACGGGCGACGCGACATCTTACACGCCGGGCGAGATATTCTGCGCGGGCGATGCCGTGCTCTATCTCACCTTCGGCGCGAGCGCGGCCTCGCCGCAGGGCTTGACGACGGGCATCGTCTACAGCATCGAGACGACGGAACCGCTCACGAAACTCGACCGCTTCTGCCGCGACGTGCGCGAGGCTTTGATCAAGACGGAGAAGCGGAGCGAGGGCGGCGAGAACGCGGCGGAAGCGGAGTTGTCCGAACTGCCTTGCTGGAAGACGCGCGCGACGCGTTCGACGCAAGGGCTGGCGCGCTTCATCGCCATTCAACCGACCGATTTTGCCGTCGCGGCGAAGTTGAAGGGCGGCGCGCGTGAGTTCGTGCGCGCCTCGGAGTTGCTGGAGGAAGCGTCTGTCAGACAATTTTTGCGGCGCGTGCAGGAGATGCGGCGTGAGGGTTATTCGCCGCGTCGCCTCTTCGCGGAGGCGGCGACGCTCAGGGGCGGCGTCTCCGTCGAACGGATGTTCGACGCGGGACTGCTGGAACGCGAGATCAGGGTCAGTTGCCGCAAGTCAGGCCACGCCCTCTTCGACCTGCCGACGCCCGACTCGCTCGCGGCGATCACGATCAGCAAGGCGAAGTGCAGCCTGTGCGCCGCGCCCGTCGCGGACGAAGTGGTCGAAGAGACGATCAACCCGACGCGGCTGGCCGTGTCGCTGCTGGAAGACGGCGGCTGGTTGAACAATCGCGTCTACAAGATCATACGCTCGCTCGGCGTTCCCGAAAGCGAGATCGCTACGGGTCCCGCTTCCACGCACGGCGAGTCGTATCTGGCCGCAGACGTGTGCGGCAACTCTTATCTCTTCGTCACCAGAGACGGAGACTTGACGCCCGCCTTCTCCCGCCGCATCGTCGAGACAATCGCGGAGACGGAGGCGACGCATCTCGTCGTCGTCCTCACGGGCAAGGTCGAGGATGAAGGTCGGCTGCGGCTCTACGAGTACGCGTGGCGGCGCGCACGCAACGGGCAGGATTTAGACACGACGCTCATCGAAGACCTTGAGAGCGCGCACGCCGAGATCGAACGCTCTTTCGAGCGCGCCGTTCATCGCCAGCTATCCCGACACCTGTTTACGCTCGACGCCGCGCTCGGCTTTAGCGCGAGCAACTTCGTGCTCGACTGGTTCAAGTTGAAGCACGCTTCCGCCACCACAGGCAATCGCGCCTCGAACCTTCTCGTGCCCGTCTTCCCGGACATAGATCAACGCGTCGCCTCCTGAAGTCACCGCTTGAAGTCACCGCTTGAAGTCACCTTCGAGTCGCACGCTTCACACGTGCGGGGCGTCTGGCCTGAACGGGCGGCGTGTCGCGTTCGAGTTTCCAGCGAAAGCCTGTCTTGGGCGGCGCGTTGAGCATCTCCTTGAAGTGCTCTTCGAGATGTCGCCCCATGTGCGGGCGGTTGCCGTCAACGTCCGTGAAGCCGTACTCCTCCGACAGAGTCCAGGAGCCATAGACGCCGCCCGACTTGTCCATCACGCGCGGGTCTGCGGCGAGCGCGGCGATGGCGCGCCCGACGAAGCACGGCGTCTCCGATGCGATGAAGCCGAAGCTCTTGGCTTCCGGGTTCGTCTCGGCCACTTCGCGCCAGTTCTCCTCCGTCGCGCCGAAGTGTTCGAGCATCCATTCCGTGCGCATGAAGCCGGGCGAGATGGCGACCGACGCGATGCCATCCGGCGCGAGTTCCTCGCCCAACGCGTAGGCCAGACGGATCGTGGAAATCTTGACGAGGTCGAAGAAGAAACTGCCGCGATAGCCGACGCCGTCGCCGTCCGTGATGACGACGATGAGGCCGCCCTTGCGTTTGCGCGCCAGCATCAGCGAGGCGGCGTAGCGGCTCGTGATGATGTGCGAAAAAACCTCTGTGCTGAGCCAGCGCAAACCTTTGTCGAGAGGTTGTTGCCAGAAAGGCTTCCACTCGGCCTGCGTGTCGCCGCCGAGGACGTTGACGAGGATGTCGAGCCGCCCGCGCTGTTCGGCTCGCACGCGCTCGAAGAGTGCGGCGACCTGCGCTTCGTCCGTGTGCTCGACGCGTGCGTGTAGCCCCACGCCGCCGTGCGCCGTGACCATCTCCGCCGTCTCTTCGATGGTTTCCGTGCGCCCGGCATGAACGCCCGACGTGGGCGGTTTGCCGCGCACGCTGCGCCCCGTGCAGTAGACGGTCGCGCCCGCTTCGCCCAGCATACAGGCGATGCCGCGCCCCGCGCCGCGAGTCGCCCCTGCGACAATCGCAATTTTGCCCGCCAGACTCTTTTTCTTCGCTTCGTTAACTTTCATCTTTCCCGCCCCCCTGCGCTTCGTCGGTTGCAGACGCAATCAAGTCTCCGCCTTGCACCAGCTTTCTCCCCGCGAGATAAATTCAGGATAGACGCGGATTGATGACACCCTCTGTCATATTTCTGAGATAAAATCGCGCGGTCTTTAAGATTTTGCGGGCGGAGTGAGGACGGACGGGATGCGCGCGGATCGACTCTTTTCCATAGTGCTGTTATTGCAGTCTCATCGTCATTTGACCTCGCGCGATCTGGCGGGACGTCTGGAAGTCTCCGCGCGGACGATTCACCGCGACATGGAAGCACTGAGCGGGGCGGGGATTCCGGTCGTCGCGGAGCGCGGCACGGGCGGCGGGTGGTCGCTCATGGGCGAGTATCGCACGAACCTGACGGGGCTGAACGAGGCAGAGATTAAATCGCTCTTCGTCAGCAAGCCTTCACGCCTGCTGGCCGACTTGAATCTGGAGAAGGCCGCCGAAGGAGCGTTTTTGAAATTGCTGGCCGCGCTGCCTTCCGTCTACAGGCGCGGGGCGGAGCACGCGCGCCAACGCATCTACGTAGACCCCACGGGCTGGAATCGCGCGGAGGAAGCCGTGCCGCTGCTTCATGTGCTGCAAGAAGCCGTCTGGCAGGAGCGGCGCGCGCGCATACGCTACGGGCGGGGCGAGTGTGATGCGGCTATTGAGCGGACGGTCGATCCGCTCGGACTGGTGGCGAAGGGGAGCGTCTGGTACTTCGTGGCGGCGGTTGAAGGCGGAGACGTGCGCAGCTATCGCGTCTCGCGCGTCGAGGGCGTGGAGCTTTTGGACGAACAGATCGTGCGTCCGCCGGATTTCGATTTGGCGGCCTTCTGGGAACAGTCGTCGGCGCAATTTCGCGCGCACCTGCCTGCCTATCGCGCGCGCGTGCGTGTGCGCCGTGAGATCGTTGCGCGGATGCCTTACGCCGGAAGGTTCGCGCGCATCGAGGAGACGGGCGAGCCGGATGCGGAGGGCTGGGTTGAAGTCGCGCTCAGGTTCGACGCGGAAGAGTTGGCGTGTGAATACGCGCTCGGCTTCGGCACGCAGTTGGAAGTTTTGGAGCCGCCGTCGCTGCGCGAGAAGGTCTTGGCCGCCGCGCAGAACGTCGTCGCCAGCTACACGCAGAAGACGGCGCGATAAGAATCGCCGCTTCGATTGAAGCGGTTGAAAATGATTTTGACGAAGAACCAAGACTCGCCGGAGAGCAAAACGATGAAGGCGGAACGATGAGCGATGAAGGAGAAAACAGAATTCAGGAGTCAGAAGCAAGAGACGCGCACGTTTTATTCATCCTTCATCGCTCATCGTTTTGAACTCTCTGACTTCACTGGTTACTCATGCTGACGATATGTTCTTTCGCTTGATCGTTGCTCGTGCAGATGCCGGAGACGCGCATGCGGAACTCGTCCGGGTTCGACGCGCCGCGCAGGGCTTCTTCGAGCGAGATGAGGCCGGATTGAAAGAGATTGAAGAGCGATTGGTCGAAAGTCTGCATGCCGTACTGAGAAGTCCCTGCGGCGATGGCATCGCGGATGAGCGGCGTCTTTTCCTCGTTGGCGATGTAATCGCGGATCGTGCCGGTCGAGATCATGATCTCGGCGGCGGGCACGCGCCCCACGCCGTTCGAGGCGCGCACGAGGCGCATCGAGATGACGGCGCGCAGAATGCCTGCGAGTTGCAGGCGGACGCTCTTTTGCTGGTGCGGCGGGAAGGACGAGACGATGCGCGTAATGGTTTCGGTGGCGTCGAGCGTGTGGAGCGTGGAGAGAACGAGGTGGCCGGTTTCGGCGGCGGTGAGGGCGGTTTCAATCGTTTCGTGGTCGCGCATTTCGCCGACGAGAATCACGTCCGGGTCTTGGCGCAGCGCGCCGCGCAGGGCTTCGGCAAAGGAGCGCGTGTCCACGTCAACTTCGCGTTGCGAGATGAAGGATTTTTTGTCGCGGTGCAGGAACTCTATCGGGTCTTCGATGGTGACGATGTGGCCGCCGCGCGTCGAGTTGATGTGGTCGATGATGGCGGCGAGCGTGGAGGATTTGCCGGAGCCGGTTGCGCCTGTGACGAGGATGAGGCCGCGCTGTTCGTTCCCGATCTGTTCGACGGTGGGCGGCAATCCGAGTTCAGTCATGGTGCCCACCTTGTCCGGGATGACGCGCAAGACCATGCTCACCGTGCCCCGCTGCTGGAAGACGTTGGCGCGAAAGCGACCGACGCCCGACAGCCCGTACGCGATGTCAACTTCCGAGACTTCTTTGAAGCGTTGCTTCTGGCGATTCGACATGATCGAGAAGGCCATGTCGAGCGTGTCGTCCTGCGTGAGTCGGGCGGCGTTGGTGACGGGCTTCAGTTCGCCGTCCACGCGCATGACGGGAAACGAACCGGCTTTAATGTGCAGGTCGGACGCGCCGCTCGCAGTCGCACCCCGCAGGAGATCATCAATCTTGACTACCATAAAATGAACGGGAACAGATTCAGTCGGATCAAATTTGAGCGCGTGCGATTGCCGACGGACGCACACGGGCACAGGCTACGCGGCTTTTAAACTACGCGCTTCGTCGGAATTGAAAACGATTGGCTGGCTTCGCGGGTTGATGCGGAGGGATTTTGCGCCACGGGAAAGATTAGCAACCCGAAGACGCCGGAAACATTCTAGCGAGCAGCGCAGGGCGCGTCAATGAATATCTCTCCGGCGCGCAAAGCGGCGCGCGCTGACGTTAAAAGCGAAGCCTCCGAAGGGCTGCGAGAGCTTGAAGAAACGCTTTCGTCGCCGTTCGGAGGCTTCGTGTCTGACTGCCGAAATTCCGTCGTTATTCCGTGCCGACCGTGAGGAAACTTTCGGACAGTTCCGGTTCGGTCGCGTTCGAAGTGGCTTTCCTGTCCGGCGCGGCGGCGTGGCCGTTGTTGCCCTGCGGCACGGCGGACGCCTTCGCTTCTTTCACGTAAGTGAGCCAGTCGCCCGGCGCGGCGCGCTCGCCCTTCGTCACCTCGAAGAAGGCTTGCTGGATGCGTGCGGTGATCTCGCCGCGCTTGCCCGTGCCGATCTTGATCTTATCGACGGAGCGAATCGGCGTCACTTCCGCCGCCGTGCCCGTGAAGAACAGTTCGTCGGCGACGTAGAGCGCGGCGCGTTGGAGGCCGGTTTCGGCGACGGGAATATCGAGTTCGCGGCAGATCTGGATCACGCTGTCGCGGGTGATGCCCGGCAGAATGGAAGAGGAGAGCGGCGGCGTGATCACCTTGCCGTCGTGTACGAGGAAGATGTTTTCGCCCGAACCTTCCGAGACGAAACCGCGATCATCGAGCGCGATGCCTTCGGAGTAGCCGTTCTTGATGGCTTCCATCTTGATGAGTTGCGAGTTCATGTAGTTTGCGCCGGACTTCGCCATCGCGGGCATCGAGTTGGGCGAGAGGCGGTTCCACGAAGAGACGCACACGTCCACGCCCGCTTCAATCGCTTCATCGCCGAGATACTTGCCCCAATCCCACGCGCCGATGTAGCAGACGAGCGGGTTCGGAAACGGATTGACGCCGAAAGCGGGTCGCGCTTCGTCGAGACTGCGGAAGATGATCGGGCGCAGGTAGCACTGTTCGAGCGAGCCGCGCTGCACCAGTTCGACCGCCGCGTCGCACAACTGGTCGAGCGTAAAGTCATGGTCCATGCGATAGATCTTCGCGGAGTTCATCAAACGCCGCATGTGCTCGCGGAGGCGGAAGATGGCGGGGCCTCGCTTGGTGTCGTAACAGCGGATGCCCTCGAAGACGCTTGAGCCGTAGTGCAGGACGTGCGACATCACGTGGACGCGTGCGTCGTCCCACTTGATGAATTGACCGTTATGCCAGATTTCGGGATTGATGCGCGGCGTCTTAATATCTTTGGCGGGTGCGTCGTCTGCAAACATTGATTTGCTCCTCTTCGTCTGTCCGCGCTGAAGTGCGGCGGCGGCGAAATTAAAATTCGATTGATGCCATTTAAAGAAATGGATTTGTAGAAACAGTGCCTAATTTGTGCGCGGTAGATTAAATCGCACAATAACAGGAAACGAGCGCGGCTTGCAAGCGCGCCCCTTGCTACTTTCGACGCCCGCGAATTACCATCTTTGCCGTCTTAATAAACGTTGATTCAAAGCGAAATTCCGCACCCGGTTCTGTGAGCAAAAGAGCGATGCGATACCGGCGAATGAATGTCTCGATGTTCGTGCTCGCGTCCTTTGCGCTCGCCTGTCTCACGCTCGAAGGTTGTCGCATGTCGCAAAACTCAAACGCCACGCCGCCCGTCGCCGTCTCATCGGCGACACCCCCAATCGCAAACACAACCACAGACACGGCCACAGGCAGAGTCTCGCGCGAAGACGCGGACGACCCGCGCGCCGTGCACCAACGCGCCATCCTCATAGACATGCACGCCGACACGGTGCAGCGCATGATTGACGAAGGCGCGGACATCAACATGCGCCTTCCCGACGGCCATCTCGACGCCGCGCGGATGCATGAAGGCGGACTCGATGCGCAGTTCTTCTCGATCTGGGTGGAGCCGCAATACTTCGGCGGGGGCGGCAAGTCTGCCGTGGAACGCGCGGACAAACAGATCGCCGCCGTGCGCGCGCTGGCCGAAGAGCACCCGGAGACGTGGGAACTGGCGACGACCGCCGCAGACGTGCGACGCATCGCCGCTGCCGGGCGACTCGCCGCGCTGATGGGGTTGGAAGGCGGCTATGCGATTGACGAGCGTTTGGAGAACGTGGAGAAGTATTACCAACTCGGCGTGCGCTACATGTCGCCCGCGTGGTCTGTCTCGTTGAGTTGGGCTGGCTCGTCGGGCGATAAGATTGGCGAGACACGCGGCCTGAACGAGTTTGGACGCAAGGTGATCGCAGAGATGAATCGCCTCGGCATCATGGTCGATGTCTCGCACGTCTCGGATCGGACGTTCTGGGACATCATCGAAACTTCCACGAAACCCGTGATCGCCACGCACTCCGGCGTGCGCTCCATCGTCAACGTCCCGCGCAACCTGACGGACGACCAGCTACGCGCGCTCGCACGCACGGGCGGCGTCTGCTCCGTCGTCTTCTACCCGCGCTTCATCGAGCCGGGCTGGCAGGAGGCGCAGGGAAAAGTTGACGCGGAGATCGCGCCGCTCGTGGCGGAGGCTTCGCGCCGCGCCACCGGCACGCCCGTGCAGAAGAGACTCGCGCGCGACCGCGTGCGCGAACGCGAATATGCGAAGCGTCTGCCGCCAGTCTCCGTCGCTCGCATCGTCGATCACATCGATCACATCGTCAAACTCGTCGGCGTCGATCACGTCGGCATCGGCTCGGACTTCGACGGCATTCAAGCCGTCCCGCACGACCTCTCGAACGTCGCAGACTTCCCGAACCTGACCGCCGAACTCTTAAAGCGCGGCTATACCGCCGAAGACGTAAACAAGATTCTCGGCTGCAACATCCTGCGCGTGTTGGAAGCGGTCGCGGGGAAGTAGGCGGGCGAGCGCGCGCGAGCAAAACTGTCCTCTTCCGAAGATGCCGGAGACACATGCCGAGCGAGACTGTAGAAAATTCCGTTGGTTCCAGGGCGGCGATGAACCCCTTCACGCTCCTCGGAATCCTGCTCGGCTACGTTAAGCCTTACACCTCGCGCGCGTTGCTCCTCGTCGCCACACTGTTGCTCGAAGGCACGTTCAACATCCTCCTCGCGCTCAGTCTGAAATTTATCATTGACCTCGCCATCACTCCGCGAGACGCGAACGTGCTCGCGTTGATTCTCGGCGGTCTGGCCGCAGGGTTTCTGCTCACGGCGGCCTCGCAGGTCGTCCGCGATTATCTCTACGCGTGGCTCGGCGCACGCATCCTCAACGACATCCGCAAGGAGATGTTTCGCCACCTCCAGCAATTGTCTGTGGGCTTTTACGCGCGCTCGCGGATGGGCGATCTGCTGTCGCGCTTCTCGTCCGATCTGGCGGCGATTGAAAATGCGGTGGTGCTCGGCGTGCCGGGCGCGTTGCTGTGCGTGATCAATATTATTTTCAGCACGTGCGTTCTGTTCGCGCTCGATTGGCGGCTCGCGCTCGTCGCCATGCTCGGCTTGCCGCTCTGCATTGTTGGCCCCAAGATTTTCGCGCCGCGCGCGCTCAGGGTGGGCTACACGTTGCGCGGCGAGCAGGCCACGATGTCGAGCACGATTCAGGAGAACCTCGGCGCGCAACAGATCGTCAAAGCGTTCAGTCTCAAAAAGTCTGTACTGGCGAACTTCGAGGGACAGGCCGACAAGGTTGCGCGTCTGGCGACGCGCTTCAACTTCCTCAGCTACGTCACCGAGCGCAGCCCGAACATCGGGATGCTGCTCTTCAACGTGCTGCTCATCAGCGGCGGCTCTTATCTGGCTTACAGGGGGCTGCTCTCCATCGGCTCACTCGTCTCTTTCAACGCGCTCTTCATCACGGTCAGCACCTCCGTCATGGGTTTGACGGCGGTGACGCCGACGCTCCTGCAAGCGACGAGCGGGATGCAGCGCGTGAGGGAACTACTCGACGAGCGGCCAGCCGTCGTCGAACCGGCGAACGCACGCCATCTGCCGCCTCTCTCTTCGGGGATCAAATTCGAGGACGTGACCTTCGGCTACACCTCCGCGCAGAACAATCTCGTCGGCGTCAGCATGAATCTCCCGAAGGGCGCGCGCATCGCCTTCGTCGGTCATAGCGGCTGCGGCAAGAGCACCAATCTCAACCTCATCATGCGCTTTTACGACCCGCAGACCGGGCGCGTCCTGTTCGACGGCATAGACCTGCGCGAGGCCGCGCTCGATTCGCTTTATAGTCAGGTGGGCATCGTCTTTCAGGAGAGTTTTCTCTTCAACACGAGCGTGCGCGAGAACATACGGCTCGGCAAGTCGGGCGCGACGGACGGCGAAGTCGAAGCGGCGGCGCGTGCGGCGGAACTCGAAGAGATCATTCTCAAGATGCCCGAAGGCTACGACAGCATCGTCGGCGAGCGCGGCGGGCGACTCTCCGGCGGGCAGCGTCAGCGCGTCGCCATTGCGCGCGCGCTGATTCGCAACCCGTCGCTGATCATTCTCGACGAAGCGACCTCCGCGCTCGACCCCGCGACGGAGGCCGCCATCAACGAGACACTGGAACGCGTCTCGCGCGGGCGCACCGTCATCTCCGTCACGCACAGGCTCAAGTCCGTGATCGACTACGAGCACATCTTCGTCTTCAGAGAGGGCAGCATCATCGAGCATGGGACGCACGAGAGCCTCTTGCGTCGCGGTGAAAGTTACGCGGCGATGTGGCGGCGACAGAACGGCGCGAGCGTCTCGGCAAACGGCGACCTGCGCTTCACGGATACAGGCATCCTCCGCGACGTGCCCCTGTTCGCAGACCTCGACGAGCCTTATCTGAAAGAGATCTCCGAGTTGTTCATCACGGCGCGCGTCCCCGCCGCGCGCACGATCATCGAGGAAGGCGACGAAGGCTACCGTTTCTACATCATCATTCACGGCAAGGTCGCCGTCACCGTCGCGGACGACGAAGGAAACACGCTCCACGTCGCCACGCTCGAAGACGGCGACTACTTCGGAGAGATCGCGCTCATCGCAGACATCCCGACCACCGCCACCGTCGTCACGCTCACGCCCTGCATCTTTCTCATCTTGCAGCGCGAACATCTACATAAACTCATGCGCCAGCACGCCGGATTCGGCGCACAACTGCGCGACGCGCTCACACGCCGGATGGCGGAAACCGAAGCCATCAGCGACGCACCGGGGGGAACTCACTATGCCGGAAAATCTTGAAGACAGTCTGCGCGGGGTGCCTGCGGGCGCGAAACGCCGACCCGGCCTGACGGGCGAGGCGCGTGTGCGAAGCCGCCCGAAGATCGGCATCCACGCGCCCATCGCGGGCGGGCTTCAGAACGCGCTCGTCAAGGCGCGACAACTGAACTGCGATACGGTGCAAATCTTTTCGCGCAACCCGCGCGGCTGGCAGGCGCGCCCGCTCCCGGAAGATGAGGTCGAGACTTTCAGACGCGTGCGCGGCGAAAACGGGATCACGCCCGTCGTCATTCACGCCAACTACCTGATCAACCTTGCCGCCGCAGACGAAGTGATACGCGAGAAGTCCGTCGCTTCGTTTCGCGAAGAGGTGGAGCGCGGGCTGACGCTCGGCGCGGATTATCTGGTAGTGCATCCGGGGAGCGCGAAGGGCGCGTGTGAAGTTGACGGCGTGCGGACGTGCGGGGAGAGTCTGCGCGCGGCCTGCGCCGGACTCGACCTCGGCACGTTTCGCGTCCTGCTGGAAAACACAGCGGGGCAAGGCGCGTGCATCGGCCATCGCTTCGAGCACCTCAGGGACATCATCGCCGCCTGTCCCGCGCTCGACCTCGGCGTCTGCTTCGACACCGCGCACGCCTTCACCGCCGGTTACGACATACGCGAGGAGGACGGGCTGGCCGCCACCTTCGACGCGCTCGAACGAAACGTCGGCACCGCCAACATCCGCGCCGTACACTTCAACGACTCGAAGGCCGATTACAACTCGCGCGTGGATCGTCACTGGCACATCGGCCTCGGACACATCGGCGCACCCGCCCTCGCACGCGTCGCCGCGCATCCGAAACTCTCAGACGCCGCCTTCATTCTCGAAACGCCGCAGGACGAGCACGGCGACGACGAGCGCAACCTCGCCGCGCTGCGCGCTTTCGTCACCGCCGACGCGCGCCTTTGATGACCGGACGCGGGCGGCGCGCTTCAATGTAGTTGGAAAATTTCTTGACAGCCGCCGGAGTTTCTTCTATTCAAGTACGCCTCGCACGTCTTTTCAAAGTTCAGCAGCCGCACCGTTCTTGCTCGCAGTTAACTTTTAATCTCACCCTGACCAAAGAGGAGATTCAGCGATGGCTAAAAGAGGCACAATCGTGATCGACCCCGGCCACGGCGGCACCGTCGAAGTCGGCGGTTCATCCCACAACAACGCGCGCAGCCCGAGCGGCGTCCTCGAAAAAAATCTGACGCTGCGGATGGCCTTCCACGTGCGCGACGCGCTCGCAGAGGCCGCCACCATCGGAGGCCACACGATCAAGATTCTGTTGACGCGCGAGACGGACAAAAACGTCGGCCTCCGCGACCGCGCCCTCTTCGCAAAGAACAACAACGCAGACCTCTTTCTCTGCATTCACTTCAACGCCTCCGTCGCGCACAACGCGCGCGGCGTCGAAACTCTCATCAGCCCGAAGGCGGGCAACTCGAACCACACGGCAGACAAGGCGTTCGCACAGTTGATCCAGACCGCCACCTTCAACGCCATCAAGGCGCACGACGCGGGGACGAAAGACCGGAAGGTTAAGGATCAATCGCTCGCCGTCCTGCGCGAGTCGAGCCTCGGCACGAAGGCGCGCGGCTGTCTCGTGGAGATGGAGTTTCTCGATACGAAGGCGGTTGACGAACTGTTCAACCTCGGCGCGAATGCCCCGAAGGTGCGCAGCGACGTGGCACAGGGCATCGCTAACGCGCTTATCGCAGCCTTGTAAATCCCTCCCTCTGCGCCTCTCTGCGCCCGCGCGTGAGATTTATACCGGATAGAGAATAAACTCAGGCCGGTGCGCCAAGGCGCAGCGGAAGGCGGGGACAGGTTTTTTGGCGAGGTGCGCTCAAATTATTCGACAGGCGGCGGCGAGTTGGGCTAACATCGCACGTAAATCTGAAGCGCGCGCAAGGGCGCGGGAATCGTAGTGATGTTCGTTTTTTACCTGCCAACCAGACTCCTTCTTACGTTGCCGCTCGGCGACCGCGCCTGAACATGCGCGCGGGTCGGTTCGACGCGGCGAAACTTCACCAAAGCGACCAATTAAAATGTATGAGCCGGAGGCGGAAGCTGTATCGAGGCTTCTCGCGCATCCGGCGTGTGATGGTAAGGTAAGAAGGAAGAGTGTGACTTATGGACGAAAAATATTTTCCCGAAAAGATTGAAGAGAAGTGGCAGCGCGTGTGGGCGGAGACGGGCGCGTTTGAAGTCGAGCCTGACGACGCCCGACCGAAGTTTTTTTGTCTGGAGATGCTGCCTTACCCGTCCGGCTTTTTGCACATGGGGCACGTGCGCAACTATTCCATCGGCGACGCGCTGGCGTGGCATAAACGCCTGCAAGGCTTCAACGTGCTGCACCCGATTGGCTGGGACAGCTTCGGGCAGCCCGCCGAACAGGCCGCCATCAAACGCGGCGTCCAGCCGCGCGAGTGGACGGAAGAGAACATCGCGCACATGCGCGGGCAGTTCAAACGCCTGGGCATCAGCTTCGACTGGCGGCGCGAGATGGCCGCGCACCGTCCCGATTATTACCGTTGGGACCAGTGGTTCTTCTTGCAGATGCTGGCGCGCGGGCTGGTCTACCGGCGTACTTCCGCGATCAACTGGTGCCCGAAGGAAGAGACTGTGTTGTCGAACGAGCAATCTTCGGGCGGCGTCTGCTGGCGTTGCGGAACGCCCGTGGAGAAACGCGATCTGGAACAGTGGTTCATCCGCACGACCGAATATGCTGAAGCCTTGCTCGCCGACATGAAAGAGATCGAGGCGGGCTGGCCGGAGCGCGTGCTGACGATGCAGCGCAACTGGATCGGGCAGAGCATCGGCGCATACATAGATTTCCCCATCAAGGACACGGAGGCGAAAGTGCGCGTCTTCACCACGCGCATCGACACCATCTACGGCGCGACGGCCATCGTCGTCGCCACAGAGCACCCGCTGCTGAACGAACTGGAAGAGTCGCCTTTAAAAGATAAGGTGATGGCCTTCGTCGAACGGGTGAAGGCAGAGCGCGCAAGTCGCGCCGCCATGCCGGGCGAAGAGGTGGAGAAAGAGGGCGTCAATACGGGGCTGTTCGCCGTCAATCCTTTCAGCGGCGAGCAGATTCCCGTCTGGGTGGCAAACTACGTGTTGATCGAATACGGCGCGGGCGCGGTGATGGCCGTCCCGGCGCACGACGAACGCGATTACGAGTTTGCGCAGAAGTATAGCCTGCCCGTCCGCCGCGTGATCGAACGCGTCTCGCACGAGCAGGAGTCCATCCCGCACAACGAAGCGTCGGGGCTGGATCAATCCACCGCGATGCCGCACGCCTTTACGGACTACGGCATCCTCGTCAACTCCGCCGAGTGGGGCGGGCGACTGTCGAAGGACGCGCTGCGCGAGATGGCCGCGCACGCGGAGGCGAAAGGTTTCGGCGGCGGCGCGGTCACGTACCGTCTGCGCGATTGGGGCATCTCGCGCCAACGCTTCTGGGGCGCACCCATCCCCATCATCTACTGCGACGCGTGCGGCATCGTGCCCGTGCCGGAAACGGATTTGCCCGTCGTTTTGCCGGAACGCGCGGAGTTTACGGGCGCGGGCAATTCGCCGCTGGCAAACGTCAAGGAGTTCGTCAACACGACTTGCCCGAAGTGCGGGCAGGCGGCGCGGCGCGAGACGGACACGATGGACACCTTCGTCGATTCGTCGTGGTACTTCTTCCGCTACTGCGATCCGAAGAACACGGACGCGCCCTTTGATAAAGCGCGCGTCGCCTACTGGACTCCGGTTGATCAATACATCGGCGGCATCGAGCATGCCGTGATGCACCTGCTCTACACGCGTTTCTGGACGAAGATGATGCGCGACATCGGACTCGTCACGTTCGACGAGCCGGTGCGGAATCTGTTGACGCAGGGCATGGTCACAAACGTCGTGGAAGGCACGGGCGAATGGAAGGCGATGTCGAAGTCGCTGGGCAACGGCGTCGACCCGGACGAGATGATCGAGGCTTACGGCGCAGACGCCGTGCGCCTGTTCGTCATGTTCGCCGCGCCGCCGGAGAACGAACTGCGCTGGCTGGAGACGGGCATCGAGGGCGCGGTACGTTTCCTGCGCCGCGTCTACAACTTCGTCTGGCGTTGGCGCGCGAGCTTGACGGACGCGCTATCGAAGGAGGCCGCAGGCGCGTTAGAGTTCAACGACGCGTCGCGCGCTCTGCGACGCAAGACGCACCAGACCATCGCGCGCATCACGCAGGACTTCTCGGAGTTGCATTTCAACACGAGCATCGCGGCATTGATGGAACTGTTGAACGCGCTGGGCGAGTTCGAGGTCAAGCCGGAGGCGGCGACGGAGGCGGACAAATTCGCCGTGCGCGAGGCGTTGGAGGCGTTGGTATCCATGCTCGCGCCGTTTACGCCGCACGTCGCGGAGGAGTTGTGGGAGGCTCTGGGACACGCGGGCGGCCTGCTGGGGAGCGGCGCGCGCTGGCCTGAGGCCGATGCGGAACTGGCGCGCAAAGAGGCTCTGGAAATTCCCGTCCAGATCAACGGCAAACTGCGCGGGCGCATCCACGCCACGCCCGACACGTCCGAAGAGGAACTGCGCACGGCTGCGCTGGCCGAGGAAAAAGTGCGCGCCCTGATCGAAGGGCGTCAAATCGTCAAAGTGATCGTCGTCCCGCAGCGGCTCGTCAACATCGTCGTGCGATAGATGCTGCCGGTCGCCCGTCGCCTCTTGTCCGTCATCCGTCGTCGCCGGTTGTTTCACGACTCATGCGTGAGTCGCTAAAGATTCAACCCGGCAGACGGCGACGGGCGGCGGGCGACTGACAAATCTTTCTCCATGCTTTAGTCTATGAAGTATCGAGACGATGATTCTCATAACCATGAAGGAAAGTTTTTCGCATGACCTCTGAGCAACCGGCGAGCGAGCCGAATAAGAAACTCCTGACGGGCGCGCGTGCCGCGCTCGCCGCGCTGACGTTCTCGCTCTTGGCAATCGCACTCTCTTCAAGCTGCAACCCCACGGACAGCACGCACAACGGCAGCCGGAACGACCCGCCGCCCGCCGCGACTCCGGCTGCGGGCAGCAACCCCGCCACCGCGCCGCCGGGGACAGGTGCGCCGCCCACGCAACCCGCGCGGTCAACTTCGCCCGCCCCGTTGCCGGAGGCGATAGCGAACGCCGCGATGACCACGCTCGACGGCAAGCCGCTGCGCCTGTCCGACCTCAAGGGGAAGGTCGTCATCCTGAACCTGTGGGCGACGTGGTGCGGGCCGTGTCGCCGGGAGATTCCCGATTTCATCAAGATACAGGAAGACTACAACGGGCGCGGCGTGGAAGTGCTCGGCATAACTTCGGAGGACGAACGGAACACGGCGGAGATGGTGAAGGAGTTCGTCAAGGAGTTTGAGATCAACTACAAGGTGGTGTGGGTTGATCAGGAGACGTGGGGCGAGTTTCTCGCGCCGCGCTATAGCATCCCGCAAACGCTGGTGCTCGATCAGAACGGGCAACTGCTGCAAAAGTTTGTCGGCTACAGCCCGCAGGTGGCGGTGATGGCGCGCGAGATCGCAGACCGCGCCCTGAGCGGGGCGACGGAGAGCGGCGGTCGCACAGACCAGACGGCAAAATAACTCGCGCGCTCTACCCGCCGCGAAACCCGCCCGCGTCTCGAAACGAGAACACTTCGGCGAGCGACTCGAAGTAGTGGCGATAAGATCAGAGGCAGCCGGACATGCGTGTTTGCACATGTCCGGCTGCCTTGTTCTTTCCGGCGCGAGTTTCCGTAAAGCTCCGGCGGAGCGGGAAATCTTCTCGCTTATTCGCCGCCGCTGCCGGAGTCGCTGTTCTGGCGTTCCTGTTCCAACTCGCGTTCGCCTTCCTCCTGGAGTTCGCGCCCTTCGCGTTCGAGTTCCTTATCGGCCAAGCCCTGCGCGACGCTCTCTTTCGCGCGCCCTTCCGCGATCTTCATCTCCGCCTGCACGCGCCCTTCCACTTCATCTATCGCGGCGGGTTCGCCCGTCTCCTCCTGCGTCTGCACCTTATCCGGATCAATAGACATCTCTTCAACCACCTCCTCAGAAAGCACGACTCGCGTGAAAAATTGATTTCGGGCATCCTCTCACTCTTCGCTCCGCGCGGTCAAATGGCCGCTCCCGAATTGCCGGAAAAATATCCCGAAAAAATATTTTGCCGGGG
>DASWNS010000564.1:0-1712 GCA_036399115.1 Pyrinomonadaceae bacterium
CGCTCGCCTTCGCACGCCGGGTCGAAGCGGGCGGAACGAAGCGCGATCTCTATTTGAAGATCGTGCGGCGCACCGTGCTCATCTACGCGTGCGGCTTTTTGCTCGCGGGTTTTCCGTTCTTCAACCTGTCCACCATCCGGCTCTCCGGCGTGCTGCAACGAATCGCCGTCTGCTACTTCTGCGCCGCCGTTATCTCTCTCAAGACGAACCCGCGCACGCAAAGTCTGATCGTCGCCGTGCTGCTGCTGGTTTACTGGGGCGTGTCGGCGTTTGTCGCCGCGCCGGGATTTGCCGCGGGGGATTTGAGCAAGGAAGGCAGCCTCGCTTCGTTCGTTGACCGCGTGGTGCTCGGCGAGCACATCTGGAAAGGCGGCGGGCGAATTTACGACCCCGAAGGACTCCTGAGCACGATCCCTGCAATCGCGACGACGCTCACCGGCTTGCTCGCAGGCCACTGGCTCAGGGCGCGGCGCGCGGATTACGAAAAAGTGTCGGGGCTGTTTGTCGCGGGGGTGGCGTGCGTCGTCGCGGGGTGGATGTGGAACGCCTGGTTCCCGATCAACAAGGCTCTGTGGACGAGTTCTTACGTCCTCTTCACGACGGGCATGGCGTTGCAACTGCTCGCCTGCTGCTACTGGCTCACGGATATCAAGCGATACAGGCGTTGGGCTGTGCCGTTCGTTATCTTCGGCACGAACGCGCTCGCGGTCTTCGTCTTGTCGGGACTCGCGGCGCGCCTGATGAATCTCTGGAAGATGCCGCGCATGGACGGCAGGCCGGGCAACTTGCAGACCTACATCTACGAACACCTCTTCGCCACATGGCTCGCGCCCGCCGACGGCTCGCTTCTCTACGCGCTCCTCTACGTGCTCATCTGGCTCGGCCTGATGGCGATTCTCTACCAGCGCAGGATTTTTATTAAGGTCTAGGGACGCGGGAGAAAGTAGACGTAATAGTTCGTCGTCCCGATCTTCTGCCAGCCGTCCGGCTGCGACGACCACTGCGGGATTCCTTCGGCCACGATCACCTTCGCACCCGTGCGCGCGAAAGTCTCTATGACTTTTGCTTTGAGCGCGGCATCGGCAGCCCAGAACTTCTCCACGTCGCCGCCCGTGCGCGTCGAAATCTCGGCCACCACGCGCACGCGCGCCAGACGCGGCCACGTGTTGAACATCGTATTGCCGATAGACGCCACGCTCTCGCCGCGCCCGACGCCCATCCGGCTCAACTCGTCGGCCACCTGCCATTGCACGTCCGCGCGCGCCGCAGTGCGCCCCGGCGCGAGATCGCGCACCGTCGAATAAAGTTCCCGCGCGCTGTAGTAGCCGACGGAGAGCGCGAACATGGCGAGCGTGACGAAGACGAGCGCGGCGACGAGACGCGACGCCTCCGGCGAGCGCGGCACACGCAGAGAAGCGAAGAGGCTCATGCCGATGACGACGACGAAGGGGGCAAAGTATCTCTGCTCGAAATGGACGAGCAGGTAGAAGCCGGAAGCGACGAGCGGAGGCAGGAGTAGAAACCAGTAAGCCGACACGTCGCGCACGATCTCGCGGAGACTGCGGCGGCTCATGTAAAAAAGAATAAAGAGACAGGCGACGATTGCGCCGGGGAAGAACCTGTAGAACATGAACTGGTAAGCAAGGAGGACGTTTCGCGCGATGGCTTTCAGTTGCACGCGAAGGCCGACGCGCGGGCGCACGCCTTCATAC
>DASWNS010000565.1:0-12624 GCA_036399115.1 Pyrinomonadaceae bacterium
CGGCGAAGGTCGAAGGCGTCTCGCTCGACGGCGCGCGTTTGATTCCGGTCGCACAGGATGAAGCCTCGAACTCTTACTCGATGCTTGAGCCGCGCATGAAGAAAGTTTACGGCGCGTACTACAAAGAACTCTATTACACGCCGGAGCGGCGCATCCTCGACCCGAAAGTGCAGGAACTGATCTCGATTGCCGCTTCGCTCGTGGCGAAGTGCGACGGCTGCATCGACGGGCACATGAAGAAGGCGCTCTCGCTCGGCGCGACGAAGGAAGAGATCAGCGAGACGATCTGCATCGCCGCCGCCGTCAATGCCGCCGCCATGATCGACCTCAGCGACCGAACGGCGGCTCGGCTCGGCCTCAACCACTTCCCCAACAAGCCTCCCGAAAAGGTTTGAAGGCGGGAGCTTGATCCGCTGAACGGCTGTTGAGTTTAATGGCTGTTGAGTTCGAACGTATGAAATCTCGTCGTGCGAAAAATAGCGAAGCGGCTGCGGCGTCGCTGCACCAGTCGCAGGCGGGCGGCGCGTCTTGCCCTCTGTTTCTCTTGACGCTCGCGTCGCTGCTGTTGTCGTCCTGCGCCGCCGTCGCGCAGGAAGCGAAAGCTCCGGCGGCGAGCGCGGCGGAGAAGCGCGCCGCCGTCGGGAGCAGCGCGTTTGCGGGGCGCGTCGAGTATGCGGAGTTTGCGTCTGCGAGTCTGGGTCGCAACGTGCGCTACGCCGTGTCGCTTCCGCCTTCGTATGACAGGAAGAGTGCGCAGCGTTACCCGCTCGTCATCTTCCTGCACGGCCTGAACAACGACGAACGCGACTGGGAGAGCCATTGCATCGAGACGAAACTGGAAGCCCTGCGCGCGGCCTCCAAGGTCGGCGACTTTATCGTGGCGATTCCTTACGGCGCGAACAGTTTTTACCTCAACGCGCAGGACGGCACACGCTACGAAGACGCCATCGTCAAAGATTTCCTGCCCTTTATTGATAAGACTTATCGCACCATCGCTTCGCCCCGCTCGCGTCTCATCGCGGGGCTTTCGATGGGCGGCTACGGCGCGCTCCTCATCGCCTTCAAACATCCCGAACTCTTCGCGGGCGTTGCCGCACACAGCGCGGCACTCTTCGAAGAATTGCCGCAAGCCCCGAAGTCGCCGGAAGATCGCGGAGGGAAGTATCGCTACGATCTCGCCACCAAACTCTTCGGCTCGCCGCCTGATGCCGCCTTCTTTCAAGCCAACAACCCGCTCTATCTGGCGCGCACGAACGCCGCCGCGTTGAAGCGTCTGAAGATCTATTTCGACATCGGCCAGAGCGACCGCTACGGCTTCGAGAAGGGCAATCTCAAACTCTCCGAGACGCTCAAGGCCGCCGGGGTCGCACACGAATACACGCTCGCGCCCGGCGCGCACGGTTGGTCGTTTCTCGTAGACCGGAGCGAACCCGCCTTCCTCTTCATCTGGAATACGCTGCGCACATAAGCGTCGCCGTCCGGGTTAAATATCTTCTCAAGTGCCAATCATAAATTGGCTATTTGGTCTTCGAACGCCGAATCATAAGATGACGCGATTGCAGTGCTGCGCCGGTGGATAACTTGCGCGTCGAAGCGTCGGCGTCTTTAAACTCTGCGCCGCGCGTGCGTGCTCTCTGAGTCTGAAATATGGAGATCATCAATCACAAGAGCGGGACGGATCACGAGCGCGTCGTGTTTGGCCGCGAAGAGGCGAGCGGCTACCGTGGCATCATCGCGATTCACAGCACGCGCCTCGGAGCCGCGCTCGGCGGCGCACGCTTCTGGAACTACGCGAGCGAAGCGGACGCGCTCGTGGACGTGCTCCGGCTCGCGCGCGGCATGACCTACAAGAATGCGCTCGCGGGGCTTCCTTTCGGCGGCGGCAAATCGATCATTATCGGCGACAACCGGACGACGGAGCGCGAAGAGCTTTTCCGCGCGCACGGTCGCTTCGTAGAGACGCTCGGCGGCAGTTATTTAACGGCGGAAGACGTGGGGACGACGACGGCTGACATGGAGTTTGTGTCGCGGGAGACGCGGCACGTCGCCGGTCTGGCGCATCGTTCCGGCGACCCTTCGCCCGTCACGGCGCGCGGCGTCTTTCGCGCCATGCAGGCCGCCGCGCGCCACCGTTGGGGAACGGACGAACTCGCGGGTCGCCGTGTCGCCTTACAAGGCTGCGGCCACGTCGGCTACTTTCTGGCGAAAGAACTGCACGAAGCGGGAGTGGAGTTGATCGTCACGGACGTTGAACGCGAGCGGGTCGAGCGCGTGTCGCGCGAATGCCTTGCGGAGAGCGTCAGGCCGGAAGAGATTTACGCGGTCGAGGCGGACATCTTTGCGCCCTGCGCGCTCGGCGGCATCCTCAACGACGAAACGATTTCGCAACTCAGAGTGGAGATCGTGGCCGGAGCGGCGAACAACCAACTGCTCGACGACCGGCACGGCGAATCGCTCGCGGCGCGCGGCATCCTCTACGCGCCCGACTACGCGGCGAACGCCGGGGGCGTCATCAACGGCTGCATCGAACTGCTGGATTGGGAACAGTCGCGCGCGCGGGCAAAAGTCGAAGCGATCTACGACACGCTGCTGGAGATTTTCCAGCGCGCCGAAACCGACGGCATCCCGACCTACAAGGCCGCCGACCAACTCGCCGAAGCGCGCCTTGAACACGCGCACGCCTAAGCCGTTCGCGCATGCGTCGCGCAGAGATAAAATTCCAGAGTTTAACGGCGCACCTCTCCAGCCACTCTCCGCATCTTTCCTTTGTCTACGGACGAACGCGCGCCGGCACGCGACAAAAACCGCCGAGTCGGGCTATGATGTGCGCATCAGGAAGCACGACGGCGCAGAGCAGGCCGTCTGACGGGAGCGCGCAGGCCGCGCCGCACCCGCTTCCGCCCGCAGAGAAGTAGTGCCTCTGGATAACGCCTTGAAGTTAGTGCCCCGGAAAAATCTTTCCCGCTAATATCAGGCGTGCGTTGATGAAGTAAGTCCGTCTCTTAACCAGAAGTAAAAAAAATGAGAAGTAAAAAGTTATCCGCGTTGGTCTTCTCGCTGCTGTTTTCGTGCGCGCTTGCCCTGCTCGTGTCGCTACCGCCTTCGGGCGCGGCGCATGACGGCGACAAACATATCGGTGAGGGTGGAAACGGGCAACCGGACGGGCAGCCGATGTCTGCGATGAGCGTGACGCCGTGCGTGAATGGCATGGCGGGCACGTTCCCCTGTCGAAACGTAGACCTCTTATCGTTCCTCCCGCTCGCCAGTATCGGCGGCGGCACGGGCAACGATGTCTGGGGCTGGACTGATCCGCTCACCAACAGAGAATACGCGCTCATGGGTCGTTCCAACGGAACTTCCTTCGTAGACATCACGGACGCGGAGCATCCCGTCTACCTCGGCAACCTGCCCACGCATAGCGTGGATTCGGTGTGGCGCGCGATCAAAGTCTACGGCAATCACGCCTTCATCGTGAGCGAAGCCGCCAATCATGGCATGCAGGTCTTTGACCTCACACGGCTGCGCAACGTCGCCGCGCCGCCCGTCACATTTACCGAGACGGCGCACTACAACGGTTTCAGCCGCGCGCATACGATCACTATCAACGAAGAGACGGGCTTTGCTTACGCCAACGGCGTGACCTCCTACGCAGACCCCGCCGCCAACAAGTGCGCGCGCGGCCTGCACGTCATCAACCTGCATAAGCCGACCCAGCCGACCTTCGCCGGATGCTTCGACGCAGACGGTTACACGCACGACTCGCAGTGCGTCGTTTATCGCGGCGCCGATGCGACTTATCGCGGCAGGGAAGTCTGCTTCAATTCCAACGAAGACAGCCTCACCATCGTGGATGTCACCGATAAGAACGCCCCGCGTCAAATATCGCGCACCACCTATCCCGGCAGCGCGTACACGCATCAGGGTTGGTTGACCGACGACCAATCACTGTTTCTCGTAGACGACGAACTCGACGAGCAAAAGCTCGGCACAAAGACCCGCACTCACATCTTCAACGTCTCCGACCTCGACGCGCCTTCCATCACGGGCTTCCACGAAGGCACGAGCACCGCGATTGATCACAACCTGTACATCCTCGGTCGTTACGCTTATCAATCCAACTACCGGAGCGGCCTGCGCGTGCTCGACATCAGCCACGCCAGTACGGCCACTCTGCAAGAGGTCGGCTATTTCGATGTCTACCCGGTTGACGACAATCCGGCCTTCAACGGCACTTGGAGTAATTACCCGTTCTTCAAGAGCGGCGTCGTCATCGTGAGCGGCATCGAGCAGGGACTCTTCATGCTCCGACCGACGACGAATCTTGTCCCGACGCCCCAACTTCTCACCGAATGGAACTCGACCCGCGCCGTCGCGCTCGACTCGGTGACGCGCACGCGCGAGCCTTTCTCCGTCAACTCAAGCGTGAACTTCAGCGCGGACGGGCGCACGCGCCTCGTGCTCTTTGCCTACAACGTGGATCTCGCGCCCGGCGAGCCTCAGACGGTGCTGACGGCGCAGGCCGAAGACGTTCAACATCGAATCTATCCTCTCGCAGTGGAGTTCGTCGGCAAGGTTCCCGATTTCGAACGGGTGACGCAAGTGGTCGTCGTCCTGCCTCTCGAACTGGCAAACGCGGGCGATGTCTCCGTCAGCCTCAACCTGCGTGGCACGCCCGGCAACAAGGCGTTGATTAGAATTCAGTGATGAGTGACAAGTAACAAGTTAAAAAGCGGTGAATCGTAAATCGTAGATCGTGAATAGCAGAAAGCATTTCTTCTCTATTCACGATCTACGATTCACCGCTTTTTCTCATCACTCATCACTCATCACTCATCACTTTTCTTTCTCGTCCCTCGTCACTGCTATTTAAACTATCGGCATCAAACTCTCTTCGCGCGGCGCGCGGCGTTCGTCCTTAACCTTGAGACTCGCGGCGAGCCTCTTTATTCCTTCCTCGATCTTGTCCGCCGGTTGGCTCGCGAAGCAGAGACGCAGTTCGTGCGCCCCCGCTTCGTCCGCATAGAAAATCTCGCCGTTGGCAAAGACGACGCCCGCCGCCATTGCTCCCTGAAGCAGTTGTCGCGCGCGCATGCCGTGCCCCAACCTGCACCAGAAAGACATGCCGCCTTTCGGGCGCGCGTAGGTCAAGAGGCGTGCGGGCAGATGTCGCTCGATGGCTGCGGCCATGCGGTCGCGCCGGTGCGCGTGCTCCCGCCGCAACCTGATGAGGTGTTCGTCGAACAGGCCGCTCCGCAAAAACTCAGCCACCACCAACTGGCTCAACCCTTCCGTAAACAGGTTCTCGCGCTGCTTGATGAGCGCAAGTTGATCTACGACGTATTCGGACGCGGCGAGCCAGCCGAGACGCAAGCCCGGCGCGAGCACTTTGGAGAAGGTGCTGTGATGAATGACGATGTTGTGCTCGTCGAGTTCGTAGAGCGTGGGCGGCGGGGGCTGCGCATCGAGATAAGTTTCGCGATAAGGATCGTCCTCGATGATGGGGATGCGATAGCGCACGGCGAGGCGGAGCAGGTCGCGTCGCTCGCGGAGCGTGAAGACTTTGCCCGTCGGGTTCTGGAAGGTCGGGTTGGTGTAGAGAAACTTCGGGCGATAGCGTAGGAACAGATCTTCGAGTTCGTCTATGTCGCCGCGCAGCGTGTCCCAGCCGATGAGTTTTGCGCCCGCCGCGCGAAACGTCTGGATCGCGCCGACGTAGCCGGGGCGGTCCATCACCACCGTGTCGCCCACGTCGAGCAGGCAACGCGCAATGAGATTGATGCCCTGTTGCGAGCCGGAGAGGATGAGCACGCGTTCGGGGCGCGTCCCCGTGCGTGCGGCGATGGCCTTGCGCAGTGCCATCTGCCCCTCGGTTGCACCCAGACCGAACACCGCATCGCTCTGGGTTTTCAACACCGTCTCCAACAGCCGCCGGTAGTCGGCGAGCGGAAAACATTCGATGGCGGGAATCCCTGCGGCGAAAGAGATGAGACGCGAGTTGAGCGCGTCGAGGTGCAAATTACGCAGAGCCGGATCGGCGTTGAGTTGGGCGAAGGCGGAAACTTTGCCGCGCCACGCAAACGGCGCGTCCGCCGGTTCGGGACGCGCGCAGACGAAAGTGCCGCGCCCGACGTGGCTGCGCAAGAGGCCGCGCGCTTCGAGTTCGCGGTAAGCGTTGACAACCGTGGTGCGGCTCAACTTGAGTTGGACGGCCAGCGCGCGTTCGGAGGGCAGGCGCGCGCCCGCCGTCAAGTCTTCGCGCTCGATGGCAGACTCCAAAGCCTCGACAAGTTGACTGTAGAGCGAACGCGTCTCGCCGCGCTTAAACTTCAGCTTCGCGTAGTTCATCACTTCTCAAGCATAGACCGCAACTTCCAGGCTGCTCAAGTGCCAATTGCAAATTGGCTATTTATGATCTATGCGACAGCCGTTAGTATGGCGGAAATAGACGGGTTAAGAGGTGAATCGCAGGGAGGCCAATGCAGGGAGATTAAAGGCCAATTTGCGATTTGAACGCGGGTACGACGCTCGTGCAATGGGAGAATCACGTCGGAGAGGTGAGAGAATGGATAGTTTTGAGGCGACGGGAAGAAGCGCGTTGAAGCGTCTGCCGAAGCGGGGCTTGTACGAGCGCGCGGGCGTCTATCGAATTTTAGATGAGGGTTTCATCTGTCATGTCGGCTTCGTCGTCGAGGGGCAACCGTTCGTCATCCCGACGGGCTATGCGCGCGCCGGGGACACGCTCTACATTCACGGTGCGCAGGCCAGCCGGATGCTCCGCGCGCTCAAGGGTGGCCTCGACGTGTGCGTGACGGTGACGCTCGTGGACGGCATGGTGATGGCGCGCTCGGCCTTTCATCATTCGATGAACTACAGGTCGGTCGTGGTCTTCGGTCGCGCCGTCGCGGTAGAAGAGAGCGCGGAGAAACTCGAAGCGTTGCGCGCCTTGACGGAACACCTTGCGCCGGGTCGTTGGGATGAGGTGCGGCAACCGACGGAAGGCGAGATGCGTGCGACGCTGGTGCTCGCGCTCGCACTCGAAGAAGCGTCCGCGAAGGTGCGCGTGGGACCACCTCTGGACGATGAAGAGGATTACGCGCTGCCGGTGTGGGCAGGCGTCGTGCCGCTCCGGGTGGTGGCGGGCGAGCCGGTTCCCGATCCGCGTCTGCCGCAAGGCATCGAGCCTCCGGCGCACGTGTTGAATTACGCGAGAGGCGCAGGGAGCGCGTGAGCGCGGGCGTCTGTTTGCCGGGAGGGGAGAGAAGAGAGATGATTCGTGAATGGCGGCGGGGCGAATATGCGATCAGCACGGATCGCTCGCGTTTGGATGTCGGGTTGGTGCACAGGTATTTGAGCGAGTCGTCTTACTGGGCGCAGGGTCGTCCGCGCGAAGTCGTGGAACGCTCCATCGAACATTCGCTGGCGTTCGGCGTCTATCTGGGCGAGCGGCAGGTCGGGTTCGCGCGTGTGATCACGGACTACGCCACGTTTGCGTGGATCGCGGACGTGTTCGTCCTGGAAGAATTTCGCGGGCAGGGCTTGGGCAAGTGGCTCAGCGAAGTGATGATCGCGCACCCGGACTTGCAGGGGTTTCGCCGCTGGGTGCTGGCGACGAAAGACGCGCACGAGCTTTATCGCCGCGTCGGCTTTCAAGAGTTGCAGCGCGCCGAACGCTGGATGGAACGGCGCGACCCGGCCACGGTGGAGCGGCCTGACTACTGGGCGACGACGACGCCGGGCGCATGAGATTACTCAAGCTCTCAAGACGCGAAGATGCGAAGGCCGACCCGCCGGCTTCTTTGCGCCGGAGTGTCACGGTGTTAACTTCGAGCAGGCAGGATATTCAATGAGCGCACCCGTTATCGTCTGGCTGATACTGAGTTTGATCTGGGGTTCGACGTGGCTCTTCATCAAACTAGGCTTACAGGATTTGCCGCCCTTCACATTTGCGGGCGTGCGGTTCGTGATCGCCGCCGCGATCCTGCTCGTCGTCGTCGCCGTCCGCAGACTGCCGCTGCCGCGCGAGCGGGGCGATTGGGGGCTTATCGCGCTCACGGGCATCATGGCTTTCTCCGTCAACTACGGGTTGCTCTTCTGGGGCGAGCAACGCACCTCTTCGGGCCTCGCGGCGATCCTGCAAACGATCATCCCGGCCTTCGGCCTTGTCATCGCACACTACTATCTGCCGGACGAACGCATCACGCTCTGGAAGGTGTGCGGCATCGTGCTGGGGATCGCGGGCGTGGCCTTGATCTTTTCGGATCAGGCGAGCGTGGAAGGGAGTTCGGCGTTGGCGGGGAGCGCGGCCATCGTGATCGGCGCGTTCTGCGTGGCCTATTCGAACGTGCTGGTGAAAGCGCGTGCGCGCCATATCGAACCGGCGGTGCTGGCGGCGGGACAGATGATCTGCGGACTCGTGCCGCTCCTGCTCGTCGGCGTGACGTTTGAAGGAAACCCCTTCTCATTTCGCTGGACGCCGCTTGCCATCGCGTCGCTCCTGTATCTCGCGCTCGTCGGCTCGGCCATCGCCTTTTTGTTGTTCTACTGGCTCGTGCGCAACATGGACGTGACGAAGACAATGCTCATCCCGCTCGTTACGCCGCCCATCGCGGTCTTCCTCGGATGGCTCGTCCTGCACGAAGGGCTGACGTGGCGCACGGCTGCGGGCGCGCTCGCCATCATGTCCGGTATCGCTTTGATCGTGACGCGCAAGAAGAAAGAGTTGCAAGCGACACCGACGGCGGCGACGGCGACCGTCGCGGTCAAGGAGTGCGAGACGGGTTGAGTTCTATTGAAAGGGAGCAAGCGATGAAAGATGACGCGTTGAAAGATGAAGAGGGCGACGGGCGCGAAGGGTTGCAGACGAAGGCCGTACACGGGGGGCGCGCGGAGCATACGACGCGTGCGGTGAGTTCGCCGATCTGGCAGACCTCAACTTTTCGCGCCGATTCCTCCGGGCACTTTGCAGAGATCGCCGCCGGTACACGCCCCGCCGAATTCTACACGCGCTACGGCAACCCGACGCACAGGGAGGCCGAAGCCACCATCGCCGCACTCGAAGGGGGCGAGGCCGTGCTCCTTGCGGCCTCGGGCATGGGCGCGATCTTCACTGCGATGCTCTGCAACCTGCGCGCGGGCGATCATGTCGTGGCGCAGCGCAACCTCTACGCGGGCACAAACACGCTGATCGAAGAGTTGCTGCCGCGCTGGGGCATCGAGCACACGTTCGTCGAGCAGACCGACGCCGCAAACTTCGCGGAAGTCCTGCGCCCGAGCACGAAACTCATCTACGTGGAGACGCCGACCAACCCGCTCATGCGGATCACTGACCTGCGCGCCGTCGCCGCGCTCGGTCGCGAGCGACGAATCACGACGATGGTTGACAACACGTTTGCCACGCCCATCAATCAACGCCCTTTGGAGTTCGGCATAGACGTGTGCGTGCACAGCGCGACGAAATATCTGGGCGGCCACAGCGACATCACGGCGGGCGTCGTCGTCGGCTCGCAGGAGTTCGTCGAACGCGCCTGGAAGTTCGGGCTGGTCGCGGGCGCGGTCTTGAGTCCGTTCGACGGCTGGCTGCTCCTGCGTGGCTTGCGCACGCTCGGCCTGAGAGTAGAGCGGCACAACGCGAACGCGCTCGCGCTCGCGCGTTTCCTCGAAGCGCACCCGAACGTGGAGCGCGTCTATTATCCCGGCCTCGAATCGCACCCGCAGCACGAACTCGCGCGCGCGCAGATGAGCGGCTACACGGGCATGCTCGGCGTTGAACTCAAAGGCGACTTTCGCGCGGCTGAGAAGTTCATCGCTTCGCTTAAACTGGCGATGAACGCGGCGAGCCTCGGCGGCTACGAAACGCTCGTCGTGCATCCGGCGG
Organism: Pyrinomonadaceae bacterium; assembly: GCA_036399115.1. GTDB lineage: Bacteria > Acidobacteriota > Blastocatellia > Pyrinomonadales > Pyrinomonadaceae > JAIVJZ01. The sequence goes on from DASWNS010000565.1 coordinate 9,875, forward strand.
CCATGTGGGGGCAACAACTTTCAGCCTCACAGCGCGCGGCGATGGGCGTGAACGACAGGCTCGTGCGTGTCTCGGTCGGGCTGGAAGACGAAGCGGACTTGATTAGGGATTTCGCGCAGGCGTTGGAGCGCGCGCTTAGTTGAGAGACACGGCATGAGAAAACTTCATTATCATCTGGTTGATGTCTTCACCAACCGGCAATTCGGCGGAAACCCTCTGGCGGTTTTTACGAACGGGCGCGGCGTCCGCGTGGAGACGATGCAGGCGATTGCCAAAGAATTGAATTTATCTGAGACGACCTTCGTGCTGCCGCCCACCGATGGCGCGGCGAACGATTACCGCGTCCGCATCTTCACGCCGGGACAGGAACTACCGATGGCCGGGCATCCGACCGTCGGGACGACTTACGTGCTCGCGCGCGAACACATGATCGAACGCGGCGAGGATGGCGCGGAGACGGAGATCAAACTCGAAGAGGGCGTCGGCACGATCCCCGTCCGCATCGAGTGGCGAGAGGGCGCGGCGAACTTCATACAGATGCGGCAGCCCTTGCCGACCTTCGGCGCGCGCGTCGAAGATGTGCGGGCGGTCGCGGAGATGTTATCAATCGCGCCCGAAGAGATCGCGGAGACAAACCTGCCGCTCGAAGTCGTCTCCTGTGGCGTGCCGTTTCTCTACGTGCCGGTGAAGAGCTTGCGCGCGGTACGGAACATCAAGTTTCGCGTAGACGTGTGGGAGAACAAGCTGAAAGATACGGTTCCGCCGGAAGTCTTCGTCTTCACGCGTGAAGTTGAGTTTCCGAATTCGACCGTGCACAGCCGCATGTTTGCGCCCGGCATGGGCATCTGGGAAGACCCTGCGACGGGCGGCGCGAGTGGACCGCTCGGCTGTTATCTCGTGCGCTACGGCGTCGTCTCGGCTGACGAGGGCGGCGCGGCGGAGTTTACGAGCGAGCAGGGCATCGAGATGGGACGTCCGAGTTTCATCAAGATCAGGATCACGCGCGAAGGTGAAGCGATCACGGACGTGCGCGTCGGCGGCGAGTGTCGCTTCATGGGCGAAGGTTATCTTGAGATTGAAGATTAGTTAAGCCGCCACAGGATGTAAATCATGGCGTTGCTCAAGCAGACCGCCCGCAAACGAGTCTGACGGCACGGCCTAAACCTCTGAGTTGAATGATATGAGCAAAGTGGTCGTCGCATTGATCCCCGAACCGCACGCGCCCGTCGAGTTGCGCGAGGTGACGGAGCCGGAGTTGGAGCAGAACTCCGCGCTGCTCGAAGTGGAACTCTCCGAGGTCTGCGGCACGGACGTGCATCTGCAACAGGGGCGACTCGCGGGCGTGCCCTACCCGCTCATCCCCGGACACGTCTCGGTCGGTCGGCTCGGCAAAATTCGTGGCCGTTTGTTAGACGTTGAAGGGCAGCCTTTCGCCGAAGGCGACCGCGTGACCTTTCTCGACGTGCATCGAACCTGCAACGCCTGCTGGCATTGCCTCGTCGCACGCGCCACCACGCGCTGCCCCGCGCGCAAAGTCTACGGCATCACCTACGGCCTCGCTGACGGGCTATCCGGCGGCTGGGCGCAGAAGCTTTACCTCAAACCGAACACGCGCTGCATTCGTTTGGGCGAGACGAAGATGGAGACGTTCATGGCGGGCGGGTGCGCGCTGCCCACGGCTCTCCACGCCGTCGAACGCGCGGACGTGCAACTCGGCGACACCGTGCTCGTCCTCGGCAGTGGTCCCGTGGGACTCTCCGCCGTCATCTTCGCGCAGATGCGCGGCGCGCTCCGCGTGCTCTGCATCGGCGCACCCGCCGCGCGGCTTGAGACGGCGCGCACCGTCGGCGCAAGCGCGACGCTCGACATCGAGACGAACGATGAACAGGCGCGCATGAGTTGGGTGCGGGAACAGACGAACGGGCGCGGCGCGGACGTGTGTATCGAAGCGACGGGCGCGCCCATCGCGGTGGCAGAGGCCATGCGCTACACGCGCGACGCGGGGCGCGTGTGCGTCGTCGGTCAGTACACGGATCACGGCGAAATTTCATTCAACCCGCATCTCGACCTCAACCGCAAGCATCTCGACGTGCGCGGCTGCTGGGGATCGGACTTCTCCCATTTTTATCGCGGCGCGCAGATCATGGCGGACGAGACGCGTGCGCGCCCCTGGTCGCAGATGAAACTCGAACGCTACAGCCTCGCGCGTGCCAACGACGCGCTCTCGGATGTCGCTTCAACGCGCGTCGTCAAGGCGTTGATCGATCCGCGCCTGTCTTAACGCGCCGCATACGCGGATGAGCCGCTTGGCTCTCCGTTGAAATTTGAACGGCCATGAAAAAAGTCCTGAGTCGCTCGCTCCCGCCTACGTGCGCTGGCCTTACATCGGCGGGGCGGTCACCGCGCTCGCGCTCACCTCCGACTCGCTGGTGCGCGACGGCCTGCGCAAAAGTTTTCACGACGATGCGAAAGTGACTGGCGAACGCGTAGAGGCTTACTATCGCCCGCTCCAAACGCGCGGCGGGCAACGCGCGGCGCGGCTCGTGCGCGACCAGCGCGACTACACGCAGATCGAAAACTCGCTCGATAAAATTCGCCAACCCGCGCTCATCGTCTGGGGCGCAGAAGATCAACTGAGCCGGTTGGAAGACGGCAAGCGTCTACACTCGAAGCTCGCAGGCTCGCAGCTAGTCGTCTTCGATAATTGCGGGCATCTCCCGCAGGAAGAGATGCCGGAGCGGTTCACGCGC
>DASWNS010000566.1:0-2984 GCA_036399115.1 Pyrinomonadaceae bacterium
CTGCAAGCTATCTTCGAGTTTCAAACACTCGTCTGCCAGTTGACCGGCATGGACGTGGCGAACGCCTCGATGTACGACGGCTCAACCTCTGTGGCCGAGGCCGTGCTGATGGCCGAACGCATCACGCGCCGCCGCAAAGTGGTCGTCTCCGGCGCGCTCCATCCCGAATATCTGCACGTCGCCGAAACTTACGTCGCGCACGCCGGAATCGATCTCGTCCGCGCGGGCTTCGACGAAGCGACCGGCACGACGAACTTCGACGACGCGCACGCGCTCGACGAACAGACGGCGGCCATCATCGTCCAATCGCCGAACTTTTTCGGCTGCGTCGAAGATTTACAGTCGCTCTCCGAACGCGCGCATAAGGTCGGCGCGCTCCTCGTCGTCTGCGTCACCGAAAGCATCTCGCTCGGCCTTTTGCGTGAACCGGGCGCGGCGGGCGCGGACATCGTCGTCGCCGAAGGCCAATCGTTCGGCGTGCCTTTGAGCTACGGCGGCCCCTATCTCGGCCTCTTCGCCACGCGCGAAAAGTATGCGCGGCAGTTGCCCGGCAGGCTCGTCGGCGTCGCGGCTGACAAAGAAGGCAGGCGCGGCTTCGTCCTGACACTCGCCACGCGCGAACAGCACATCCGCCGCGAGAAGGCCACTTCAAACATCTGCACCAACGAAGGTTTGATCGCGCTGATGGCGACGATCTACATCGAGACGCTCGGACGGCAGGGGCTTCAGGAAGTCGCCATGCAGTGCGCGCAAAAGGCCGCCTACGCCGCACGCCGCATCGGCGAACTCGAAGGCTTCTCGCTGCCCTACGCAGCCACGCCGCGCTTCAACGAATTTGTCGTGCGCGCGCCCGTCGCCGCCGAAGAACTGCTGCGTCGGCTCGCCGCCGAACACGACATCACGGGCGGCCTCGCCTTGTCGCGCTACTTCCCCGAACGCCCGAACGACATTCTCGTCTGCGTCACCGAAACCAACCCGCGCGCAGAAATAGACGCGCTCGTCGCAGGACTCGCAGCCCTGACGAAATGAGATTTCAAGTTACAGCTTTCAAGTTTCAGTGACGTGGTTTCGGTTCTAAAACTCGTCACCTGTCACTCGTCACTTGTCACTTTTTATTATGAACACTCCGAAAGCCACTACGCACATCACGCAGAATGAGTCTTTGATCTTTGAACGCTCGCAGACGGGGCGCAAAGGCTACAGGCTGCCCGCGCTCGACGTTGAAGAGACGCCGTTGGACGAACTGTTGCCCGCCGCGTTTCGTCGCACAGACGATCTGGAGGGTGTGCCCGAAGTCTCCGAGGTTGACGTGGTGCGCCATTTCACGCGCATCTCGACGTGGAACTACAACATTGATCTAGGCATGTACCCGCTCGGCTCCTGCACGATGAAGTACAACTCGCGTCTGAATGAAAAAGTCGCGCGTATACGCGGCTTCGCCAACCTGCACCCGCTCGCCGCCGAAGAAGATTCGCAGGGCGCACTCCAACTGCTCTACGAACTCCAACAGCATCTCTCGGAGATCACCGGCCTCGCTGCCGTCTCCCTGCAACCGGCGGCAGGCGCGCACGGCGAGATGACCGGCGTGATGATCATTCGCGCCTTCCTCGATGCGCGCGACGGCGTAGGCGAAGGCGACCGCCCGCGCCGCCACGTCATGCTCATCCCCGATTCGGCGCACGGCACGAACCCGGCCTCCGCGCATCTCTCCGGCTTCACCGTCAAGACCGTGCGCTCGACGCCCGAAGGACAGACTGACCTCGAAGCCCTGCGCGAGTTATGCGCGGCGGGCGACGTGGCCGGATTGATGTTGACCAACCCGAACACGGTCGGCCTCTTCGAGCGCAGCATCAAAGAGATTTGCCAGATCGTCCACGACGCGGGTGGCCTTGTTTACATGGACGGCGCGAACATGAACGCGCTCGTCGGCTGGGCACGCCCCGGCGACATGGGCGTGGACGTGATCCACCTCAACCTGCACAAGACCTTCTCCACCCCGCACGGAGGCGGCGGTCCCGGCTCCGGACCCTGCTGCTGCACGAAAGAACTCGAACCATATCTGCCCGTCCCGCGCATCGTCCGCGCCGGAGAGGATCGCTACAAGTTAGACTTCAACTACCCGAAAACAATCGGTCGCGTCAAAGCCTTCTACGGCAACTTCGGCATGGCCGTGCGCGCGCTCTCCTACATCGAGACACACGGCGCGGACGGTTTGCGCGAAGCGACCGAAGCCGCCGTCCTGAACGCACGCGTCATCGCGCACGGGTTAGCCGCCGACTACGATAAGCCGTTCGATGCGCCGCCGATGCATGAAGTCGTCTTCACAGACAAACGACAGGCGCGCAAAGGCGTCCACACGCTGGACATCGCCAAGCGTCTCATCGACTACGGCTTCCACCCGATGACCATCTACTTCCCGCTTATCGTGCAGGGCGCAATGCTCATCGAGCCGACCGAATCCGTCGGGCGACAGGAGATACAACAGTTCATAGAGGCCATGCGTGCCATCGCCCGCGAAGCGTTGGAGAATCCCGAACTCGTCACGAACGCGCCACACACGACGCGCATCGGACGCCTCGACGAAGCCGCCGCCGCGCGCAAACCCGTCCTGCGCTGGCGACCGGAAGAGAAAGCCGCCGTCGCTTAAACAAACATTCCTCCAAACGAACTAAACGCGACGCGTGAACTTTCATAGTTCGCGCGTCGCGTTGATTAAGGGCATCAGCCCGCTACCTTTGGCCGATGAAGACTCGCCCTCGAAACAACTCGCTTACGGCTTCAACCCTGCCGCATTGAGGATGTCGAAACGGCTCACGCGCTCCGGTCTGTCGAGCACGTCCGACACTTCCTCTTCGATGGACGCGTCATCTCTCAGGATGAAGCGTGTGAGGCGTGCGGTAGTTGAAGGGCGACCGCTTCTCTATTTCGAGTTGGTGTCGCAGCAGGCCGCCGGGTCGGAAGAGATTTGAGTTGAAGCGCATTAG
>DASWNS010000567.1:0-4700 GCA_036399115.1 Pyrinomonadaceae bacterium
CGCTGGAACGACCCGGCCTTCGGCGTCCAGTGGCCGGAGACGGCGGGCGGCGGGGAGCGCATCATCATCGCGCGCGACCGTGAGTATCCCGATTTCACTCTATGAGGAAAGTTCTGCTCACCGGGGCGACCGGCTTCATCGGTCGGCATTGCCTGCGCGCGCTCGTCGCCGCTGGCGGGAGCTTCGATGAAGTTCACGCCGTCTCCACGCGCGGAGACGCATGTGACTCTGCGCGTGAGCCTGCCGTTGACTTCAACTCTGCGGCGACGAAGGCGTCCGTCGTGCGCTGGCACAGAGCGAACCTGCTCTCGAATGAGGACGTGCAGCGCGTGCTCGCCGAGGTGCAGCCGTCACACTTGCTGCACCTGGCCTGGTACGCGGAGCCGGGGAAGTACTGGACTTCGCCCGTGAACGAGGAATGGCTGCGCGCGAGCGAGCGACTGCTGCGGGAGTTTGTCGAACGAGGGGGCGAGCGCGTCGTCGTCGCCGGAACGTGCGCCGAGTACGACTGGAACGACGGCGGCTACTGCTCCGAGCGGGCAACGCGGCTTGCGCCCGCGACCCTCTACGGAAAATGTAAAGATGCGCTCCGCAATGCGCTCGAAGAACTGGCGCGCGACACAGGCTTGAGCGCGGCGTGGGGACGAATCTTTTTCCTCTACGGGACGCACGAGCACCCGCAACGCCTCGTCGCCTCCGTCATTCGCTCGCTGCTGCGCGAAGAGGTCGCGCGCTGCACGCACGGCGAACAGTTGCGTGATTTTCTCTACGTGCAGGATGTCGCAGACGCCTTCGTGGCCTTGCTTGAGAGCGACGTGCGCGGGGCGGTCAATATCGCTTCGGGCGAGGTTGTAAATTTGAAGACGGTCATCGAACGGATCGCGGAGAAACTGGATCGCCCGCACCTGATCCGACTCGGCGCGCTCCCCGCCCCGGCGGGCGAGCCGAAACTTCTGGCCGCAGACGTTTCGCGCCTGAGAGATGAGGTGCGCTGGTCGCCCCGCTACACGCTCGACGCTGGTTTGGAGGCGACGATCAACTGGTGGCGAGCGCAGCCGGATAGTGTCGCTTGAGCGTGGAGATGCCCTGTGGAGCGTTCGGGCAGGTCGCTGGCATGACGAAAATTTGCGTCGTACATTTAGTCTGGATTCCGCTGGGGCTGGCGCAGTTCGCCGAGTTCATCGCTTCGTACAGAGAGCACGAGGCCGGGGTCGAACACGACCTCCTGATAATTTTCAAGGAACTGGAACAGGAAGATCAACTCGCCGCTTATGAAGAGTTGCTCGCGGGGATCAACTACAAGACCATGTTTTTAGGGAGCGAAGGTTTCGACCTCGTGCCTTACTTTACGGCGGCGAAAAAGTTTGACTATCAATACTTTTGCTTCCTCAATTCTTACAGCGTGATTCTCGCGGCCAACTGGCTGCGGCTGATGTTGACGCACCTGCAAACGCGCGGCGTCGGCTTAGTCGGGGCAACCGGCTCTTACGAAAGTTACTATTCGAACCTGTTGCAAAGTCGCCCGCGCTTCGGCGTCAGGAGTCTGCCCGGAGACGTGAGAAGATACAGGCATTGGCGACAGATGTTGGTCGAAGCGCGGGAGCACTTCGAGCCGTTTCCGAACGAACACCTGCGCAGCAACGCCTTTATGATCGCGCGCGAACTGATGCTCCAAATCAATTTCAGGGGTGAAGCCGATAAGATGGAGTCGCTCAAGTTCGAATCCGGCAAAGAAGGCTTGACGCGGCAGGTGCGCGCGCTGGACTTGCAGGCGTTGGTGGTGGGGCGCGACGGCGCGGCTTACGCCGGAGCAGAGTGGCCGCACAGCCACACTTTCAGGAGCGGCGGGCAGCGCAATTTGCTCGTCGCAGATAATCGCACGCGGCAATACGCGGAAGCCGACGCGCCGACCCAAAAGTTTCTGGAACAGTGTGCGTGGGGAAGCCTGCGCAGCGAATCAACCGCCGCGCGCAACTCGCTCCGTGAAACTCGATTTTAATGAAGCCGTGAAGCCTTCGATGAATAACCGACCGCTCGTGAGCATCGGGATGCCGCTCTATAACGCCGAGCGGTACGTCCGCGAAGCTCTGGACGCCCTGCTCGCGCAGGACTATCCAGACTTCGAGTTGATTATTTCCGACAACGCCTCGACGGACGCGACCGCGAGTATCTGCCGCGAGTATGCCGCGCGCGACCGGCGGATTCAGTATCAACGTGCGGAGAGCAACATGGGCGCGGTCTGGAATTTTCGACGCGTCTTCGAGTTGTCGCGCGGCCAATATTTTATGTGGGCGGCCTTCGACGACCTGCGCGCCCCGCAGTATCTCAGCCAGTGCGTCGCGGCTCTTGAAGCGCGCCCCGAAGCGGTGATGTGCTGCACGGACATTCGCCTCATCGATCAGGACGGGCGCGAGGTCGGCGAGACGGAGTTTCCGCGCGGCATCAGGATGGCCGGACGCAAGGTGAGCGAGCGCGTGCGCGCCATCTCGCGTTCGCTCTACTGGTACGACTTCTACGGCCTCATGCGCCGCGACGTGCTCGCCACGACCCGCCTGCCGCAGCCGAGTTGGGGCTTCGACGTGATCCTGATGCTGGAGATGAGTCTGCGCGGCGAAGTGCTGCTGGTGCGGGAAAAGCTGTTCGCTTACCGCATCATCAAGGGCAAGACCGGAGAGCAGGCCGCCGCCACTCTGGGACCCGCTCATGCGCGCGGCGCGCTCTCTATCAACTGGGGCGGCCTGACCGCCGAACTCTTCCATAGCATCTGGCTCGCGCCCCTGCGCACGACGGAAAAGTTGTCGCTCACGTTCCAATTTCTGTTGGGCTTCTGCGTGCGCAATCCGCTGGTCAGGATTCAACTCTACCGTGAAGGATTATCCGGCGCGACCGGAGCGTGGCGACGCGGGCGTTATGGCCTCTCGCTCGGACTGCTCTCGATTGCGGCGGTCGTCATTCCGGTCGAAGCCGTCTATAGCCTCTGCGTGCGCCCGCTCCGTTATCGCCACGCGAAAACCTGAAAGCGCGCGCACGGTGAAGACGAAAAAAGGATTGAGAAGCGAAGAACGCGCGGGACATTCGAGAATGAAGATTGCAGTCTGGCACAACCTGCCGAGCGGCGGCGGCAAAAGGGCGCTCTATGATCACGTCAGCGGTCTACTGAGACGCGGGCACAGGGTGGAGTCTTGGTGCCCGCCGACGGCGGATCAAAGTTACCTGCCGCTCGGCGAGTTGACGACCGAACGCGTCTTGCCGCTCGACTGGCAGCCGCGCGCGGAGAAGAGACTCCCCGCGAAACTAGCGACGCTGCGACTCGATCCGCTGACACGCATCGAAGCGCTCGACCGGCATTGTCGCCGGTGTGCGGAGGAGATCAACCGGGGCGGATTCGATCTGCTCTTCGCCAACAGTTCGTTGTATCAGGCGGTCAGTTCCATCGGGCGATACGTCCGCCTGCCGAAAGTTATCTACTTGCAGGAGCCGACGCGCGAATTTTTCGAGGCCATGCCGGAGCCGCTCTGGAACGCTCTGCCGCCCGCCGCGTCGCACCTCTCGCCCTCCTACTTTCGCGCTTACCTGAAAGACTTGATCAAGACGCAGACGTGGCGCGCGATGCTGCGTGAAGAGGTGCGCAACGCGAAAGCCTTCGATGCCGTGCTCGTCAATTCATTCTACAGCCGCGAGAGCATCCTGCGCGCTTACGGGGTGGACTCGAAGGTCTGTTACCTGGGCATCGACGCCGCAAAGTTCGTTGACCTCGATCTCCCGCGCGAGAACTATGTGGTGGGGTTGGGCGCATTCGTCAAACTCAAGAACGTGGAGTTTGCGCTGCGGTCGCTGGCTGCGATGCCCGCGCCGCGCCCGCGTCTCGTCTGGATCGGAAACGCCGCCAACCCCGCCTACCTCGAAGAGATGAGACAACTCGCCGCTTCGCTCGACGTTCCCTTCGAACCGCTCGTCAAGATCGACGACGACGAATTGGTGAAAGTTCTGAATCGTGCCATGCTGATGATCTACGCCTCGCGTCTGGAACCCTTCGGCCTTGCGCCGCTCGAAGCAAACGCCTGCGGCACGCCCGTCTTGGCGGTCGCCGAGGGAGGCGTGCGGGAAACCATCGTTGACGGAGTTAACGGCCTGCTGGTGGACAACGACCCGCGTGCGATGGCAGCGGCCATCACGCGCCTCTCGCAGGATCGGGAGTACGCGCGCCGCCTCGGCCAGACGGCGCGAAGGGAGGTGGTCGAGCGTTGGTCGGTCGAAGCCTCCGTCGAGCGTCTGGAACAGAGACTCGGAGAGGCCGTCGCAGATCATCAAGCGGCGTCTGACGTTCAGGGCAGAGAGCGTTCGCAGCACTGAAGGCATCGAGCGCGCCTGCGACGCAAAGAACATTTTTTGCCGGTCGAACAAATAGTCCGGTCGCGGCCTCGGTTACGGCTGAGGCCGCCTTTTTGCCCGTGTTTGGCCGGGCATCGCCGCACGCGCACCGATTTTCGGGGAATAAGCCATTTGATTCTCCCTTCAAAGAACTTTATGCTTTACCATCAACAACAGAAATCCGGAGTATAACCATTGACGAAGAAGGCATTAATCACCGGCATCACCGGACAGGACGGCAGCTACTTAGCCGAACATCTCCTCTCGCTCGGCTACGAAGTCCACGGACTCGTCCGCCGCGTCGCCCTCGAAGACGCCGCCCGCCGCTT
>DASWNS010000568.1:0-7283 GCA_036399115.1 Pyrinomonadaceae bacterium
GATGATGAAGTTGTTGCGGCGCAGTTGGGTTTGATCGATCTGGAAGAGGTCGTCGTCGGACGAGTGGATGTAGTTGTCGTCCCAGTTGATGAGGGCGACGGCGGGCGTGTTGATGGGGCCGTCGAGGAAAGTCATGTGATCGGAGGAACCGAACCACGGGACGAAGCGCGCGTTGAAGCCCTGACGCGAGCCGCGCGTGGCGTAGAGCGGGCGCGTGTGCGGGCGCGGGAGTCCGCCCTGACGGCTGGCGGCGAGAAAGCCGTTGTTGGTGTTGATGACGTAGTTGCCGACTGACTCGAAGATCGCGTCGAGATAAGAGGTGCGCGAATGCGGCGCGAAGATGAGATGCTGGACGCGACTGCCCATCGCCTGATTCGCGCCGGTCATGTCCTGATGGACGTTGGCGAGAAACTTCTTCGGCTCGTCTGGATTATCTTGAAAGTAACGATACTCGGAATAGATTTCGTCCGTCCACCAGAAGCGTATGTCGCGCAGGGGGCGTGCCATTTTGCCCTCGGCGATCAGTTTGTTGTAGGTGCGCGCGAGTTCGAGAAGGTTGCCGCAGCCGCTCCCGTCGTCGTTGGCAGAGCCTTGCTCTTCCTGCAAGTGCGCGGTGAGGATGATCTGCTGGTCGTGTATGGAACTGCCGCGTATCCAACCTTCGACGAAGCCGGTGCGACCGGGCGCAGGCGTGATCTCCGTGTCAACTTTCGCGCGCAGCACGACGCGACCGCCCTTCGTGCTTTTGCCCGTGCCGAAGTAGTCCTGCATCCCGTTGGTTTCGAGGATGCGGCGCAGCGTCTCGCCTTTGCGCGGCGGGAGCGAGAAGGCGAAAGTCCCTTTTTTGCCTTCGGGCGGCGTAGGATTGATGCGCGTCCAGGCGATCTGGTCCGGGAAGTCCAACGCGCTCCGGCCTTCGGTCGTGGCGTAGGTGACGACGCCGACCGCGCCGCTCGCATAGACTGCGTTCTGCACAGCCCTGCCCGGTTGCCAGTTCGTTAAGACGATCTTTCCCTTCACGTCTACGTTCTTCAAACTCTCCGCCGTCGCGTCGCCGATGTAGACGAGTTCGGCGGTCACGTCTGCATCGTGGCTGCCGTCTGCGAGATAGACGGCGTGCTCGCCGAGGTCTGCGAGTTTGAGCGCGACGGGTTCGGTCATCCAGAGTTCCGCGCTGCGCGGCGTGTAATTGACGCCGGGCAGCGGTTGCTCGATGAAGCGCACGTCCGTAAGCCCGGCCTCTTTCGCGGCCTTGACGATATACTCTGCGGCTTTGAAATAGCCTTCCTGGCCGGAATCCCGGTGCCAGTGGGTGAGCCAGCGGATGTGCTCGAAGGCGCGGTCGCCGGAGATTTCGTTCGAAAGCATGCGAATCTCTTCGTCCGACAGAAACGGCGTCGTCTGCGCACGCACGAGCGGCGCAAGCGGCGCGAACGTCAGGACGCACAACAGAAACAGGCCAGCGAATTTTCTTTTCAACATAAATCTCCCGTTCGAAGGGATGAGGGATGAGGGATGAATAAGAGAAAGCACTCATGGCGTTGAGTGGTTTCTGGTTCATCCCTCATCCCTCATCCTTCATCCTTGCTTTTAATTCTCTTTCCATTCCGGGATGCGTCCCGGCGTGTGGGGTGCGCCTGCGGCCTCCATTGCTTTCTCAAGGCGTGCGAGGTCGCCTTCGATGAGCGCGCGCAGGCGTGCGAGCACGCCCTCGAACTCCTGCGCGGCGATCTGATACTGCGCGACGTGCGTTCCGGTCGGGCGCGCGATAGCCATGCGCTGCTCGCCGATGATCTGCCCGACGCGGTCGTTGATGGAAGGCGGCGTGTTTTGATTGCGCGCGCGCAGCACGGTGTCGCCGCGAAGCGAGCGCAGGATGTCGTTGACGCTGCGATCAATCGCCGTGGCGTCGTCTAAAAGTTTATCGCCCGCCGACGGCGTGTCGAGAAGCGCGCGACGAATGGAGACGAGTCGGGGCTTGAGCGCATTCGCCGTCTCCAGAGCGCCCGCGACCGCGCGTTGCAGGCGCGCCACCTTCTGTTGAAATTCAAGGAGCGCGGCGCGATCCGTCGCAGACATGCTCGACTGCCCTTCGACCACGACGTTGAACCTCTGCGGCGCGGCCAGTGGCGTCAGCACACCACCCACGCGCCTGGCGATTGAGACTTTGTACGCGCCGGGCATGACGAGGGGTCCGGCGGGAGCTTCAAAGAACGGGTCAGCTTCCGCGTCGGGCGCGGGGGGCGCACCGAGCGTCGGCGAAGGCGAACGCAAGTCCCACGTCACGCGCTGTAGGCCAGCCGTCACGGCTCCTGTGAGACGGCGCACGACGCGTCCGGTCGCGTCCGTCACAGTCAGGATGATGACGGGCGTTTCTTCCTCTTCCTCCGCGCGCAGGTCTTCGGCAGTCGGGAGCGTGACGACGGCGTTGCGTCGCTCCGCTTCCTTCTCCGACTCCTGACGGCGCACCTTGCGCGTCTTGATCGTCTCTTTCAGATAGTAAGTGAAGGTCGCGCCGAAGGGCGGATTCTCCGCCGTGTAGAAAGACTCGCCCTGAAAGACCTTGCCGCGCCCGCCCAGAGGTTGCGACTGGATGTACATGAGCGCGTCTTTGACGGGAAACAAGAAGCTCTCGGCGCGCAGCATCTCGGCGGAGACGTGGCGCAGCGGCGCGTAGTTGTCGAGCACGTAGATGCCGCGCCCGAACGTGCCGACGACGAGATCGTTTTCGCGTCGCTGGATGGCGAGGTCGCGCACGGCAATCACGGGGAAGTTGCCTTTGAGTTGAACCCACTTCCCGCCGCCGTTCACGGAGAAGAAGAGGCCGAACTCCGTGCCCGCGAACAACAGGTTCGGATTGACGTGATCCTCTGCGACGGCGAGCACGGGACCATTCGCGGGCAGGTCGCCCCTGAGCGAAACCCATGTGCGCCCCGCGTCCGTGGATTTCAAAAGATAGGGCGCGAAGTCTGCATTCCAGTGGTTATCGAAAGAGGCATAGACGGTGTTGGCATCGTGGTTGGAAGTGACGATGCGCGAGACATAAGCCATGTCGGGCACGCCGGGAAACTTCTCTATCTTGCGCCAGTTGCGCCCTCCGTCCTCCGTCACCTGCACAAGGCCGTCGTCGCTGCCGACGTAGATCAAGCCCTCTTTCTTTTGCGACTCGGCGAGCGCGGAGGCGTTGCCGTAAAAGGCCGTCGAGGCGTGGCGCGCGACCGCATCCACGCCCTGAACTTTTCCGAACACGGGCAGACGGTCGCGGTCGAGTGCGCGCGAGAGTTCGCCGCTCACCACCGTCCAACTGTCGCCCCGGTCATCGCTGCGATAGAGACGATTGGCGGCGAAGTAGAGACGCGTGTGGAGGTGCGGGCTGATGATGAAGGGCACGTCCCAGTTCAGACGCAGAGGCTCTTCGCCGCGCCCGGTGGCGGGCTGGATGCCGACGCGTTCGCCCGTGCGTTTGTCGAAGCGCGCGAGTCCGCCGTGCTGATATTCGGCGTAGATGATGTTCGGGTCTTGGGGGTCAACCTGCGAACGAAAGCCGTCGCCGCCCTGCGTCACGAACCAGTCGGCGTTCGTGATGCCGGACGCGCTGCGCGTGCGCGAAGGGCCGCCGACGCTGAAGTTGTCCTGCGTGCCGCCGTAGACGTTGTAGAAGGGCGCGGCGTTGTCGGTCGTCACGTCGTAGAACTGCGTGATCGGAAGGTTCTCTTTGAAGTCCCACGTCGCGGCGCGGTCGTAAGATTCGTAGACGCCGCCGTCCGAGCCGATGAGGTAGTGATTCGTGTTGTCGGGATCGATCCAGAGATAGTGATTATCGACGTGCTTCGAGCGTTCGCCGAGACGACGCAGCGTTCTGCCGCCGTCGTCCGAAACCATCGCAAAGACGTTCATCACGTAGATGCGTTCGAGGTCTTTCGGGTCGCAATAGATTTGCGAGTAGTACATCGCGGTCGTGTCAAACTCGTTGCGCCGCTCCCAGTTGCCGCCCCGGTCCGTCGAACGAAAGATGCCGCCCTTTCTGTCCGCCGCTTCGACGGTGGCGTAGAGCACGTTCGAATCGATGGGCGAGATGGCGAGGCCGATGCGCCCCATGTCGGAAGTCGGGAGGCCGCGCGTGAGTTTGCTCCACGTCGCGCCCGCGTCCGTGGATTTGTAGAGCGCGCTCTCAGGACCACCGTTGACCATCGTGAAGACGTGGCGGCGGCGCATGTAAGCGGCGGCGTAGAGCGTGTCCGGGTTGTTCGGGTCGATGACGACATCGGTGACGCCCGTGTTCTCGCTGATCTTCAAAATCTGCTTCCACGTCGCGCCGTTGTCGGTGGTTTTATAGAGGCCGCGTTCGCCGCCCGCTCCCCAGAGCGGACCCTGCGCGGCGACGTAGACGACGTTGGAGTCGCGCGGGTCGATGACGATGCGCCCGATGTGCTCGGAGGTTTTGAGGCCGACGTTTTTCCAATTGCGCCCGCCGTCGTCGGAACGATAGACGCCGTTGCCGTAGGAGACGCTGCGCTGGCTGTTGTTCTCGCCCGTGCCGACCCAGACGGTGAGCGGGTTCTTCGGGTCGAGCGTGACGACGCCGATGGAATACGAGCCTTCGTTGTCGAACACGGGCGTCCACGTCGTCCCGTTGTTGATCGTCTTCCACACGCCGCCCGACGCGGCGGCGACGTAGTAACGGTTCTTGTCCTTCGGTTCGACGGCGATGCCGACGATGCGCCCGGAGGTGAAGGCGGGACCAATGAGGCGCAGGCGTAAGCCCGCGAAGGTGGGCGCGCTCAAAGGGTCGGCGGGACGCTTCGCCTCTTCCGGCTTCTTCGCCTCTTCCTGTTTCGGCTTCTCGGTTTCGGCCTTCTTCGCCTCCTCCTGTTTCGCTTTCTCGACGGCCTCTCGCTCCGTCTGCTTCTCCTCCTGCGCGTGCAGCGCGGGCGGGGCGACGGAGATGAGGAACAGGAGGAGCGCGAGGCGCAGGCAGAAGGCCGCGCGGGATGTGATGTTCGTCGTAACGTTAGAGCGCATGCGGGCGTTTTCTCCTAGAGTAGACGGGCGATGTCGTGTAGTACGCAACGGGTGGCGGTTAGTTGCAGGAAGCGTGCGGAGGCCGGACGGACGAATCGCACGTTCGAGCCTCTGCTCATTCCAGCACGAATAAAATTCTTTCGGGAGACGACTGATTAGAGACGGCTGTATGGCAAGCGAAAAATATCATTCCCCCGCCCGCCGTGCAACGGGAGTTTTCACGGCGGCGAGCGGCGACGGCAAACGCGCGTGGCAGACAGCGCGCGGCAACGCCCGCACCGAAAGAGGGCGCGGGAGCGCGTCTGAAATATGTCTGGTGACCGGAATAAGTTTGCGCTGCGCCGCAGCCGCCCGCCTGAGATTTTTGCCATGATCTCGACGGGCGATGTTATGATGAGGCCACAGTCCGGCGGTCTTCCCCCCAATTTATGTTTCCCTGAGCCGCGTCGCCGTTCGAAATTTGACGGGCGCGAATTAACCCGACACCTTTTGCAGAGGAGACATCACGAGCATGGAAGGATTAAGAAACAAAGCCTCGACGCTGTTACGCGATTATGTCACGGAGCGGCGCAGCACACGCCGACGCGGCGCGCGCTACGTCGCGCGCATCCCGTTCAACGTCTCCGTCGTGCCCGACTCACAGCCGGGCGGCGCGACGCAAGCAAAGCCCGGCGCGTCTCTCGCCGGTCACACGCGCGACATGGGGGAGGACGACCTGAACTTGATCGTGCCGTCCATACGCATCGGCAGCGATTATCTCACCATCAAAGATAACAAACTCTCGGTCACGCTCGAACTTCCGTCCGGCGCAGTCAACTTGATCGCCGTGCCCGCACGCTTCGAGCAACTCGAACCGGAGGGCGAAGGCTATCTCGTCGGCGTGCGCATCGAAGCCATGAGCGCGCCCGAACGCGAACTCTACCTGCAACACCTGCGCACGCGCCCGCAAGCCGACCGGCGCAGGGACACGCTCCACCTCCGCGAAGCCTGAGACAAGGAGAACGCGGAAGCACGAACGCGGAACGATGAACTGAAGACATTTGCTTTCAGTTCATCGTTCCGCGTTCCTGCTTCTGCGTCTCTTTAATTCGTGATGCCGAACTGCTGCAAGATGAAGACGTAATCGAAGGCCGTTTCGCGCAGCGCGTCGTAGCGACCCGATGCGCCGCCGTGTCCCGCGCCCATGTTGATCTTGATGAGGAGCGGGTTCTTGTCCGTCTTGAGCGTGCGCAGTTTGGCGACATACTTGGCCGGCTCCCAGTACATCACCTGGCTGTCGTTCAGAGAAGTCTTAACGAGCATCGCCGGGTACTCTTTGGCCGCGAGGTTGTCGTAAGGACTGTAAGACTT
This sequence comes from Pyrinomonadaceae bacterium, assembly GCA_036399115.1. GTDB lineage: Bacteria > Acidobacteriota > Blastocatellia > Pyrinomonadales > Pyrinomonadaceae > JAIVJZ01. Next base: position 6,373 of record DASWNS010000568.1, read on the forward strand.
CATGTAAGCATAAGCCTCTTTCTCGTTCGGGTTGCCCCATTCGAGATATTCCTGCACGGTGAGCGGCAGCGAGGCGTCCATCATCGTGTTGATGACATCGACGAAAGGCACGTAGCTCACGACCGCCTTGAAGAGATCGGGACGCATGTTCACGACCGCGCCCATCAACAACCCGCCCGCGCTGCCGCCCGTGATGACGAGTTGATCTTTCGCCGTGTACTTCTCCTTGGTCAGATGCTCTGCGGCGGCGATGAAGTCTATGAAGGTGTTCTTCTTCTTCATCATCTTGCCTTCGTCGTGCCACTCTTTGCCGAGGTCGCCGCCGCCGCGTATGTGCGCGATGGCGAAGATCACGCCCCGGTCGATGAGCGAGAGGCGACCGGAACTGAAACCCACGTTGGAAGGGATGCCATAAGAACCGTAACCGCTCAGGAGCAGCGGTTGCGCGCCCGCCTTGCGCAGGTCTTTGCGATAGTAGAGCGAGACGGGCACGCGCACGCCGTCAGGCGCGACGGCATAGACGCGCTCCGCCGCGTACTTCGTGGCGTCGTAGCCGCCGAGCACCTCCTGCTGTTTGAGCAGGTCGCGCTTGCGCGATTTCATGTCGTAGTCGTAGACGCTGGAGGGCGTCGTGAACGATTGATAACTGAAGCGGAGGGTGCTCGTGTCGAACTCCGGCGTGAAGTTGACGTTTGCGGAATAGACCGGTTCGGGAAATTCGAGATAGTGATGCTGGCCGCTCTTGAGATCGACGATACGCATCTTGTTCAAACCCTGATCGCGCTCCGAGACGACATAGTAATTGGCGAACATCGTCAACCCTTCGAGCGTGACGCCTTTGCGCACGGGCAGAATCTCTTTCCAGTTCTTCGGCTGCGGGTCGCTCACGGGCGCATTGACGAGACGGAAGC
>DASWNS010000569.1:0-1828 GCA_036399115.1 Pyrinomonadaceae bacterium
TGCTCACGCAATCCGCAGACTTTTTCGAACGCCATCGCACAAACTATCTCGTCTCGCGTCTCGTCTCTTCGGCGGCGGCCATCGAGGCGGCGGTGACGGGCACGTTGCGCGACATGCTGCGCGAGAGTTTCACGCTCATCGCGTTTCTCTCGGCCTCTTTTTACTACTCGTGGCGTTTGACGCTCGGCTCGCTTCTCATCGCGCCCATCATCGGCGTGCTCACGGCCAAGTTCGGCAAAAACCTGCGCAACCTCGCGCGCGAGACTTTCGAAGGCAGCCAACGCCTCGTAGACACCGCGCAGGAATCGCTCGCCAATCATCATATCGTCAAAGCCTATCGCGGCGAAGAACGCGAGCAGAGACGCTTCACCACCGTCGCGCGCCAAATCGTCAGCGCCAACCTGCGCTCGGCGCGCATCAACGGCTTCGCGCCGCCGAGCATCGAAATGATCGGCGTCATCGCCGTCGCCATCCTGCTCTATTTCGGTCGGCGCGAGATCATGGCGGGCAATATGAACCCGGCGCAGTTTCTCACGTTCCTCTTCTTCCTCTTCTCCAGCTACGATCCGATGCGCAAGCTCTCGCGCTTGCAGAACGCTCTGGAGATCGCGCTCGCCGCCGCGCGCCACGTCTGGGAAGTGATGGACGAAAACTTCGAGACGGTCGAACGCGCCGAAGGTGCGGTCGAGTTGAAACCGCTGCGCGACTCAATCGAGCTGCGCGATGTTTCGTTCGACTACGCGAACAATGAAGAACGCCCCGTGCTGCGCTCGATCAACCTGCGACTCCCGGCGGGAAAAATGGTCGCGCTCGTCGGCGAATCCGGCGGCGGCAAGTCAACGCTCTCCAAACTCATTTTGCGTTTCCACGATCCCACGTCCGGCGCGATCCTCTGGGACGGCACAGACCTGCGCGACGCGAGCCTCAAGAGCCTCCGCCAGCACATCGGCCTCGTCACACAGGAGACTGTGCTCTTCAACGACACGGTGCGTTACAACATCTCTTACAGTCGCCCCGATGCGACCACGGCGCAGATCGAAGAGGCGGCGCGCGTCGCCTTCGCGCACGATTTCATCAAGGACTTGCCGGAAGGCTACGACACCATCGTCGGCGAACGCGGCATCTTTTTGTCGGGCGGCCAACGCCAGCGGCTCGCGATTGCCCGCGCCGTCCTCGCAGATGCCTCCGTGCTCGTGCTCGACGAAGCCACCTCCGCCCTCGACGCCGAATCCGAACGGCTCGTGCAACAGGCGCTCTCGAATTTAACGCGCAACCGCACCACGCTCGTCATCGCGCATCGCCTCTCGACCATCCGGCGCGCCGACTCCATCGTCGTCATGGAACGCGGGCGCATCATCGAACAGGGCAAGCACGAGGAACTGTTAACGCAGAGCGGAACTTATAAGAAACTCTATGAACTGCAATTCGCCGATGAAGAGGAGGAGGTTGTAGTTAGCCCGTAGCCAATCGGCTGCCGTCCGGGTGGAAACAGGGCGAGACACTCAAGGAGCGAGTCGGGTGGCCGACCGCTAAAGGCTAACTACTGATAGCTTTTTATGAAATCAATGACCGGCTTCGGGCGCGGGTCAACGGCGGGCGAAAATTTCAACGTCTCCGTTGATCTGAAAACCGTCAACAACCGATTCCTCGACGTGCACCTGCGCGCGGGCGCAGAACTGTCGAGCCTCGAAACAATCATCCGGCGTCGGATCAGCGAACAACTATCGCGGGGGCGCGTGGATGCGACCATCGTGATCGACCGCACGAGCGATGTTTCCTACGAGATGAACCGGCCGCTCATCGCCGGTTTCATCGAAGCGATGCGCTC
>DASWNS010000570.1:0-5273 GCA_036399115.1 Pyrinomonadaceae bacterium
ATCCGAACCACATGCGGAGGCGGATAACGATAATTATGTAGTTGTGGCCTTGCGTGGAAAGTGAGTTAAGTGTGGATATAGTGCGAAAGTTCGGAGCGAATTTCGTGTTAAAGATTTGCCCCCAATCGCTGAAAACCTCTGGCAAGCAACAGCAATTACGGATTCCGGCACCAGTATCTACAGTTTTGTCGCAGGGTCCAACACGCCTCATCACTCCTCTGCCGGATAACGCGGCCATTCTTATCACGGGCGTTGTAATCGCCCCGCAAACACTTTTTATACTTCTCCTCACAATCCAAGGAACATCCAGTGTTCCTTTGTGGAGCGTTCGTGATATGAGTCTTTGCCGGCGGCTTTGACTTCCCATTGGCGCGGACTGCCGACAACGCGAATAAGGGCTGGGCGGACAGACTCAACACCAGCAACATAGTGGCGAAGTATCTATTTCCCTTTCTCATCATCCATCTCCTTTTCAGTCGCTGGGAAGAATAAGTTTTCGATGAAAGAGGTGCTCATCATGGTTGTCTACAATGAGATGTTAGCTACTCGGTGACATGCTAGGGCAGCACTGCCTACTTCTATTTTGTTGCTTACCTAACATCTGTTAACAACAATAAACGAAGGCGCTCAATGTATATTGTGTCGAATGATTCGGCCTTGTATGTTGACCGCAGTTCATCAGGGGTGCATCCTGTGCCCGTGCGAACCATGGGGTGCCGGTGAAGCTGAATTCGCCTGAGGCGAAAGAGCCTGTGAGTTAGATCAGTTCCCGGCACCCGGCCTGCCGCGCCGAGGCCGGACGGTATCCTAAGCCGCCCCCAGCGGGGATGAGCTTGCCTCCACAAGGCTGGCCCGCCGCGAGTATAACTCCGAAAGGGACGCCCGCCATGACGATTTTTCCGCTCGGCATCGACATCTCTAAACGCAAGTTCGACGCCTGCCTCGTCCGCCAGGCAGGCAAGTTCCGCCACAAGGTCTTCCCCAACACTGAGGCCGGCTTCGCGCAACTCTCGGGCGGCTCTCAAAGCATCGGGTTGAGCATGTGCATGCTTGCCTCGAAGCCACTGGCACTTACGGTGAAGCACTCGCCACCCACCTCCACGACTCCGGCCACACGGTCAGTATCGTCAATCCGGCTGCTATCAAGGCTTACGCTCAGAGCCGCCTCTCCCGCGCCAAAACAGACAAGGCCGACGCCACACTGATCGCGCAGTTCTGTCATGAGCGGCACCCTCCCGCCTGGCAGCCAGTGCCAGCAGAAGTGCGCGACTTACAAGCACTTGTCCGCCGCCTCGACTCTCTCATGGAGATGCGCCGGATGGAGGCCAACCGGCTGGAGGTGGCCGGCACCGAAGCGGTCAAAGAGTCTCTGGCCGGGCACCTCGCTTACCTCGATGAAGAGATCGCCCGGACTGAGCAGATGCTCCGCTCGCATCTGGACAGCCACCCCGGCCTCAGAGGGCAGCGCGATCTGCTGCTCTCCATCCCCGGCATCGGCGAGACGACCGCTCCCAAGCTGCTCGCCGAGATCATGGACGTGACGCTTTATGCGAGCGCCAAGCAGTTAGCGGCCTTCGCCGGGTTGGCTCCGCGGCTGCACGAGTCCGGCAGTAGCGTGAAGCGTAAGGCGAGACTGTCAAAGACGGGCGCGCCGCGACTGCGCAAGGCGCTCTACTTCCCCGCCATCGCGGCCATCAAGTACAACCCTTACATTAAAGACTTGAGCGAGCGGCTGCGGGCGCGCGGTAAGTGCCCGATGCAGGTCATCGGGGCGGCGAGGCGCAAGCTCATCCACCTCGCTTACGGCGTGCTGAAGAGCGGTAGGCCATTCGACCCGCAGATGAAAACTGCTTGACTCCCAAGACGGTATCTAACTCCGCAATAAAGAGATGAAAGCCACACGTCGCGGTCTAACTGCCCGAATGCCTGTATAATGCCGCTCCTACGCTTCAAAAGCCTAGCAGAATCCTCGACCGCCAAGCGTGCGAGGCGTACATCACTACCTCAGCACTGAACTGGCGAAAAAGACATAATTCTAATTATCGGGCTCTGATTGTTTGATGCTTTTTTGAATAGCGCATGGGGATTAGGTTCCCTGTTGGGTGAGGAGCGAAATTTACGTCAGTTCTCTAAATGAAATGAGAAGAACGTTATTGAGAGGTCGGGTCGAATGAGTCATTAGATTTTGTCCAGCTTTTCTTGAAGCGGTTTCATAAATACCCCGTAGCGTTTAGGAGTTGTGATCTTGCTCAGGAAATATCAGTAATAAAAAGTCCCCGGAGGCGACAGGAATCGCCTCCGGGGACTTAGTGGTTTCACAGATCAGCCGCCACTTTTAAAAGTGGAACTGAATGTTTCCGCGACTAATAACACGTAGCGACCTGTGTTCGTTCTTCGTACCCGTCACGCCCAAACCGAACGTATCGAGTGTGCCGGGTTCGCCGTTGTCTTGCACTGTCACGGTGAACGTGCAGCCCGTGCCGCACTCGCCGGTGAACCGGACGGTGTTCGGCGCGACAAGCTGAGAGTTGAGCACCTTGCCGTTGACGTGCAGGCCGGTCACGTGGTTGACGTAGTTGAAGTGGCCCTTCGCAGCACCATCCGTGCAGCCCTTTTCGGGCTGCGAGTTAAAGCCGAAGGTGGCGCGTCCCGTGCCGGTGGCAAGTTGGTTATTGCTATCGGGATCGGGGACAGGTATTTGTCCGCCGCCCGTCACCTTGGGCGCACATGTGATTGTCGGCGTAGGTGTCGGCGTAGGAGTAGCCGTTGGTGAAGGATTCGGCGTCGGTGTGGGCGTGATGCTGACGCCGCAGGCGGAGATGTTATTGGTATCGAGCGTCACTGCTCCGATGAGGCCAAAGACACTACCGGCCACGCTCGCGCCGAAATTCAAGGTGGCGCTAGTGTTGGCGACAATGTTTCCGACAAACTGAGAGCCTGTGCCGATGGTTGCGGAACTGCCGACCTGAAAAAACACGTTCGACCCGCCACGGCAATTCGTACTGCACGGGTTATTGATCACTTCAATTGACGAAGCGACTGAGGTCGTGAGGGTGCTCCCGGTCTGGAAAACGAAGAGGGGATCACACTCACCCTGCGCGTCGAGAATGAGTGTTCCCGTCAACTGAGCCGACGAATCGAAACAATAGACGCCCGGCGTCAGTGTCATCCCGCCGAGGTCTTGACCGGTCAAGTTAGTGCCGCACGGCAAGCCATCCAGATAAGCGTACAAGACTTGGGCATCGGCTAAAGCCTGAGCCGCGACCGGATCGCCTAAATGTGTCGCTCCGGTGATGACCCCTGGAGGAAAGCCTGTGAGTGCGGTTCCCGGACTGATGCCCAGATCGCCGTTGACCACGGATAAGCCCGTGCTCGTCACTGCCTGGCCAGCCAAGATAGCGAAGGTCGTCGTCGTGCCACGGGGCACTGTGCTTTGCGCTGATGTTGCGGGGACGAGAGGGAAGAAACTCGCCGCGCCGAGAAGTATGGCGAGCGCCACACCTGCTGCGAGGGTGAAATACTTGTGAGTCATTTGTTTTCCTTATCTGAAGTTAAAGCCGAGGCGGAGCTGCATATAATTCTGTCTGATTTCGACATCACGCGGCACTTAACGGCATTGAGGCATATCATCCGGCAAGTAACCTTACTTCATGTCGGCCACGCTGCTCGCTGCGGCTGAAACAGCCCGGCAGTTGAGCAGAGTCCGGCACTTGCCGAAGTTGAATTAGGGGCGTTAGAAAAGTAATTTCGAGAAAATGAACGTGAGTTCTGAGGAATATACCTGCGTTCGGTCAAGTACGGATGAACGGCTCGCTATTGATACCGCTACTCAGTTTTCTCTCCCAGATAACGCGGGCTTAGTCGGGTAAGCATTTGTTGAGGCTTGAAGAAGTTGCAGATTAAGCCAAACTAAAGCGGCCGTCTGTGCGGTACTACACATATAGAAATTTATTTAGTATTACTTCGCAAATAGCTGACGGGTATGTAAGACACGTTTCATCACGAAGTGGACGCGCTCCGCTCGTACTCTTTTTTCACTGCCCCGTAGCACTCACAGGCAGTCGCCTCCAGCCTTCGCCGGTCGAGGATGGTCACTTGTCCACGGGTATAACGAATCATCTTCTCATTTTGGAGACTAACGGCAGCCCTCGTCACCACGGAACGTGTCACACCGAGCATCATCGCCATGAACTCATGCTTCATCACAAACACATCTCCCGGAGCGTGGTCGTGCGTCATCACCAGCCAGCGCGAGAGGCGTCTATTCACCTCGTGCGAACTGATGCAGGCCGCCGACTGCGCGACTTGTGTAAAGAATGCGTGGGTATAGCGTTGCAGTATGTTCTGAAGCGCGTCGCCGCGTTTGAGTTCGTCTCTGAGCGCCTGCGCTTTCATACGCATGGCGCTGCCGGGCATCTGGATGAGCGCACGGGTCGGCGCAGCTTTCATACCCAGCACCACGGGGACGCCAAACATCCCCTCCCAGCCGATCAGTCCTACTTCTCTGGGCATCCCGTCTCTCATGACGACTAACAATGAGATTAGCCCTTCGTTCGGGAAATAGACGTGTTTGATTGGCTCGCCGCTCTCATAGAGAACTTCCATCAATGGCAGAGGAACGGGTTCCAGATGCGGAATCAGACGCTTGTATTCTTTACTCGGCAGGGCCGCGAGCAGTTGGTTCTGGAGGGTCGTGGGCTGAGAGTTTCTGGGCATCAAAATCACTCCTTGACTGTCAAGTCCGTTGGCGAGACCAGCAGACGGCACAAGGAGATGGTTCTTACTCAAGACCCGATGTCGAAAGATGAATTCCGTAAAGAACGGCTGTAGTAATCGTACTACTGGCTGTTCAACCTCGTCTGTGCTCTAACACACACATAGAATGTATAATCCCGGCGTCACACCTTACACCTTGAAAATGGAGACTTTCCTCACACATGTCCCAAAGACCGGTTGAGCCGACGGGAAATCGGCTTCTCGCGCGGCTTCCCCAAGAGGAGTCCGAACGTCTCCTGCCTCACTTAGAGCACGTTTCCTTTGCGCTCGGCGAGGTCATCTACGAATCAGGCGGGCGGCAAAGTTACATCTATTTTCCGACCACCGCCATCATCTCTCTGCTCTACATGATGAAGAACGGCTCGTCAGCCGAGATGGGTGTGGCGGGAAACGACGGGTTGGTCGGCATCGCCCTCTTCATGGGAGGCGATACGGTGCCTAATCGTGCCGTCGTGTCGGGTGCGGGCGACGCTCTCAGGATGAAGACGAAGGTGCTG
>DASWNS010000571.1:0-5964 GCA_036399115.1 Pyrinomonadaceae bacterium
AGACGAGGCCGCCGAACACAAGAAGAAAGAGGCGCTCGGCCAGCAATCCTTCAACATCGTGCTCGGCTCGCTGCTCGGCTTCCTCTCCGCCTCCGCCGTCTCACACATCGGCGCAGGCGGCGGCGGCGGCAGCAAAGAATGAGCGGACGATATTCCGGGTTGATTAATTCGACCAGGGCGGGCGGAAAACTGGTGCTCCCGGCGCGATTCTAACGCGCGACCTTCCGCTTAGGAGGCGGACGCTCTATACAGCTGAGCTACGGGAGCAGGCAAAGGGAAGTTAGCAGATGTCTCAATTCCAGTCCAGCACGCTCAGGATTGATACTTGATGAGCGAGCGCACGTCGTAGCCGGCGAGTTTGGAGCGACCGGGCAGGAACTCCAGTTCGACGACGAAGACTAATCCGGCCACCACGCCGCCCAGACCCTCTACGAGATCGACGGTCGCCTTCGCCGTGCCGCCCGTGGCGAGCAGATCGTCTGCGATGATGACGCGCTGCCCTGCTGAGACGGCGTCGCGGTGAATCTCCAGCGTGTCCTCTCCGTATTCGAGCGCGTATGAAATCTTCGCCGTCTCGGCGGGCAGCTTCGAAGGCTTGCGCACCGGCACGAAGCCCGCGTTGAGGTGATAGGCCAGCGCGGGCGCAAAGATGAAGCCCCGTGCTTCGATGCCGAGCACCACGTCAACGTGCTCATCCCTGAACTGCGACGAGAGCGCGTCTACCGTCAGGCGCAAACCTTCCGGGTGCTTCAAGAGCGTGGTGATGTCGTAGAAATTGATGCCGGGCTTGGGGAAGTCCGGCACTTCGCGGATCAGTTTTTTGAGATTGTCCATGATGAGCTATCAGCTATGAGCCGCCAGCTTTCAGCCAACCAGTTTTTGTTGAAAGCTGATGGCTGTCGGCTGAAGGCTTTTTACCTTTCTATGCGAAACGAGGCGTATAAGCCCGTCGGTTCGAGGCTCAGTTCTTCGACTTGTTCGACGTGGCCGGAATCGGGACCCGCGGCGAGATCGTGCCTGAGAGCTTCGACGCTTTCAGGTGCGCCCTCGGCCAATACTTCGACGCGCCCGTCGCGCAGATTACGCACGTAACCGACCACCTGATGGCGAGCCGCCACGCGCTGCGCGAAGAAACGATAGCCGACCCCCTGCACTTCCCCGCTGACGAAATATTTACGTGCCACCCTCATGTGCGAAAAGTCTGAAAGCCTCGAAGTTTTAAGATTTGCAAGACGCGCTATCCTAAAAGAACTGCTGCGAAAAATCCAATCGCGCCTGGTTCCGGCAGACCGCGCCCACACCGGCCACTCAACCCTCTAGTCTTCCTGTGCGTCTCCCTTTAGCCTCCCTGTGCGTCTCTGCGCCTCCGGCGTGAGATGTAGAAAATTTCTCGCCGGAGGCGCGGAGACGCGCAGGAAGGCTAAAGGGGTTGTCTTGAAAACTTCTTAACGCCCTTCGATGAGTTCGATGATCTTCAAGTCGCCGGGCGGGACGACAACCTTGACTGCGCTCACGTTCGCGGCACGCCCCACTTCGATAGGCGCGTCGAGCGTCCATTCGCGCGCCTGCCGGATCGTCTTGCCACGCAGGGAGAGCGTGACTTCGACGCTCGCGCGGCGATCAATTTGCGCCAAGCCCTGCTGCGGTTTGAAGACGCCATGATTGTTGATGAGCGTGACGAGCCAACCGCGCTCCGTGCGATTGATGAGTCGTTGCACGTCGCCCTCAATGCTGAGCGGGGTGGCTTCCGCGAACAGGTGTGCGAAGAGATGCGCGGCTGCCGGGGTCAGCCTTTCGTCAAGGCCGAGCAGATCGGGGACAGCGCAGAAGATGACGCGCCCGCGTCCTAACGCGAACGAGGTGACGAGCGGTTCGCCCGTCGGCGTCTGCATCAACACCTCCGCGCCGCGCCTTTCGACGCGCTCATATGCGTACCGGCCTCCGCGCAAATTCGCGCCCGCCTCGTTCGGCAAGAGGCACTTCGCGTCGTCGGCCTCCGCGCTCGCACCGGACAGGCGCACGCCGAGCAGTTCTTCCGGTAGTCCCTTCGCCTGCGCGGCGTTGAGGACGAGCGTGCCGCCTTTGCGCACGTAACTCTTGAGCTGCTCCGTCCACGCGGGCGTCCATTCGAGACGCCCGCCCGCGACGGCGATGCGGTAAGAATCAATCGCCTCGCGTCGTTCGTCGGAGGCGACGAGTACGTCGAAGATGTCGCCGAAGATGCCGTTCGTGAAAAACTGCCGGTCGGCTGTCGCAAATTCTCCTTCGTTGACGGGCGCGGGATAATAGGCCGCGCCGAAGAGTTCGCGCAGCGCGCGGTCGTGGCGTCCGGGCGGCGAGACTCCGAAAGCCCATTGGGGATAGTCGGTCATATCCCAACCGTGCGCCGGGTCGAGCAGGAAGGCGACGGGCGTGTAAGGCGTGCCGCGCTCTTTGTGGCGCGATGCGAAATTCACGAACTCGTTCGTGATGCGTCCGAGCGGGTTGAGTTGGAAGGGATGCTCGCCGGGCGCGGGTTTGAAAAATTGATCGTTGCCCTGTTCGAGATAGATGGCCGACGCGCCCGCCATGTAATAGAGATAATAAGTTTTGCGATACCAGGAGAGCGAAGGCCCCATCGTCGCGCCGTAGCGCGTGTGAAAGAAATGGTCAGGCCCCGCGAAGTTTTGCAGGCGCGTAAAGGTGGTCGCGGTGTCGCCGAAGTTCGGCGCGTGGTAATAGAGAAACGAGCCGCCGTATTGGCGCGCCGCGCCGCGCGAGAAGGCGATGCGCATGGCAACCGAAGGCTGCACGGCGGAAGTCTCAAGGCCGATCATCTGCGCACCCCAGCGACCGAGCGCGTGCGCGTAAGCGGTGCTCGAAGTGGCCTGCGCGGCGATGAGTTTGTCCCACATCGCGCCGGTCGGCGTGTGGAAAAGCGCGCTCCATTTGCGTTCGAGCGTGCGCGTGTAGAAGGCTCGATAGGCTTCGAGCAATTCGCGGCGCGACATGGCGGGCGTGAGTTTCATCGCCGCGACTTCGCCCGCGTTCCACACGTAGCCGATGCTCTCGCCGGAAATCCAACCGATGAATTGATCCCGGAGTTCGCCCGTCAGAAGTTTCCAGGCGGCCTGCCCCTGCGCTTCGGTCATGGTCGCCTGACTGTAGTTGATGATGACGGCGAAGGGGGCGCGCGTCTCGCGCAGGTGGCGCAGAAAAGGAGTGCCCTCCTGCATGTAGGTCGTGAATTGTTCGAGACGTATGACCGGCACGACGAGCGGCGAGGAGAAGAGCGGCACGTCACGTGCGCCTTTATAACTGGCGATGAAGGCTTCGAGCGGTTCGGCGTTGAAAGGATAGAGCGGGCGCGTCGCGGGCGGTTGGTCTAAGAGCGGCCAGAACTCCGGTGCGATGTTCCACGGCATCAGAAAATCGCGCCCGGCCAACGTCGGCCTACGCCACGCGTCGGGTACCGGGCCGCCTCCCTCCGCTTCGATGAGCGGCGCGAGGCGTGGTTTGCGTGCGGAGACTTCGCGCAACACGCGCAACGCAGCGAAATCGGGTTTGCTTCGTCCTTCGGGAAGGTAGGCCGGATCGTTCGTGAGTAAGAAGCAATCGACGTGGCGGCGCGCGTCTGCGGCGCGTTCGATCTCAAGAGAGATGCGCGCCGAGCCTTTGGCAAGCGCGCCCGTCGTCGCTGCGTCCCAGTTGAACGCCCAGCCCCAGTACATCCCCGTCTCGTCGTGCGGCGCGAGACGGTCTGACGCGCCGAACTCGTGACGCCAGACTTCACGCCCGCCCTGCGTGATGCGCAGAGTGAAATTTTCCGTCTTGCCGAGCCAGTCGGCATAACGCACCCAGACTTTGTACTGCCCCGCGCGCGGGATGGACACGTCCTGATAGATGCTGGCGCGCGTCTCATCCTCACTCGCCGCCGCAGAGTTCCATTCGCTCTCGCCGCCCTGCGACCATTCCGCAGACACGCCGGGACCATTCATCCCCCACCCCGGCGCGCTCGCGCGTTTCAACATCGCCCACGAAGGATTCGAGACGGGATTGTTCAACGCATCGACCGAGAAGCCGAGCATGTTCTCCGCTTCATACCAGAGATATTCGGGCGACGGACGGGCAGCCGTAGCAGAACCGGCGCGCGCGCGCACGGTTCTTTGCGAAAAAGCCTGCCCCGCGAAGAGACACGCGCCCGCGACGCAAAGTTTCCACGCCGTCAACAGCAACCGCGACAGGCTGATCTTGTATGGCAGACGCATCGGCGCAAAAAGGCGGCGACCGTACGACTCACTCATCGTCTCGACAGTCGCCGCGCTTTTGACTCACGGAAAAGTTCAGGGGTTTCGCCAGCGGCAGTTTGCGCTCTCGGCCATCACTTGCACGCGCCTTAACCGAGCGCGTCGAGGCACGCGGCGAGCGGGCGTTGACGACAGGTGTACATCGGCGTGTCGCGCAAGGTAAAGCTGCTGGCTTTGGTTTCGCGAAGTTCCTGCACGAGATCGAGGAAGTCCGCCGGTTCATCCGTCTCGAAAGCGACGACGAACTCCTGATCGTCGAGGCCGAACGAATAGGTCGTGTGCAATTTCACCGAGCGATATTTCGAGCCGATGCGGATGTGCTCGTCCATCATCTCCTGCCGCTCTTCGACCGAACGTGAATACCACTCGCGCGTTTTCACGAACGGGTAGACGAACAGGTAGTTCGACTGTCCGGGGACGATGTGGAGGCGGTCTTCGACGTGCTCCGGGTTGTCCTTGTCAATGTACATCGAGCGTTTCGTCATGGAGAGAAACGATTGGGTCGCTTCGACGTAGCGGCCTAAGCCGGTGCGGTTGATGCGCGCCGTCATCTCCTGAATCGGATCGAGCGAGTAGCCGATGCGCCAGATCATCAAGTCGGCGTTGGAGCGCAAGCCCGTGATCGAGTAGGTGTGAATCAACAACTCGCGGCGAAACTCTTCGACCGCTTCAATAAACTCTCCTCTGCCGCGTTCGCGCTCCGCCTCTTCGAGCAGACGCCATTCGGGACGCACCCGGTAGAAAGTGAAATTCACGAACTGGCGCGGCAAGTTTGACCGTGGCTGTTCGGTACGCTCGTCGCGGTCGGCGAGACGAAGAGAAGAGCGTGTAGCTGCGGGAGGCTGCACGTTGTCTGTGCTCATAGTGCGTTCATCCTCAAAATAATTGCGTTGAATCAAACGCCTCTCTCGCCTGTCGGGAAAATTTGTGAAGCGTCAGCTTCAGAGCGGCGCGGGGCTATTGTGCTGCGTCGCGTGGGAGATTGCAAATGGCGACGCAGCCTCCGCGTCAGGTTCGCGGCGCGCTCCGGCGTGAGCCATGTTTTCTCCGCACGAAACACCCTTGCGCCATGTGCGACAACAAAAAATTCGCCCGCCGGGCAACAAAAATTTTCGCTCCGCGACAAATTCGTTTAAGATGGAGTTGTAGGTTCAAGCGGCATGCGTCATGCGCCTCATGTGCCGCCCTCATATTATATGACTGAAAAACGCAGGCATCCCCGCGTGAAAGCCACAATTGCGATTAATTGGGGGCTAACGACGGAATGTGTCAAACATGATCGCATCACGAGTTTCAGCATCGGCGGCTGTTTCATTCAAACCGCCGAAGTCTTGAAGCCACGAACTCTCATTTATATCAGCTTCTATCTCTCGCCTAACGGTGAGCGACTTATTCTTGGCGAAGTCAGGTATCACCTGGAAGAGGTGGGGTTGGGAGTCGAGTTTCTCAATCTCAACGAGCGCGACAAGAGAGACTTTCAGGAGCTTGTCAATCATTATCGCAAGACGCAGGCCGCATAAGTTCCCGCGCGGCACTTACGACTTTCGATTCGTAGCCGAACACGCTCCCAGCGTCGCGCGGGCGTACAGGTGTGTCGTGCAAACGCCCTATATGCTCCGCTTTTAAACGCGCGCGCCTCTAAGTTATACTCGCCGCGTTTTCCATCCCGACCTGCTTT
>DASWNS010000572.1:0-3239 GCA_036399115.1 Pyrinomonadaceae bacterium
ACCGAGAGCCGCCAACGCTGCCCGCTCTGCCAGCCGAACAGAAGCAGCGGCGTCGCCACCGCCGCCGGGACGACCCACACAAACGGAACCCACAGCCCGACCGCGCCGGTCAGTGCGAGCGCGGCGAGCAAGGCCGTCAGCACGGGTCGCTCGACGCGTTCGCCGTCTCTCACCAGCAGGTAGATGCCGAGGAGGAGGAGCGATAGAGAAGGGATGTAGGAGCAACCCGTCTGCGTGTAGTTCAGAAAGGCTTGCGCGAAGATGAAGGCGACGATGGTGACATTGACCGCCCACGTTTTGTCGCACACGCGCCGGAGCACGCCGTAGAGCAGCCCGACGCTCGACAGCCCCGCGAGCCAGTTGAGCGCGACGAACATGTAGGTGACCGCAGGGTTCAGGTCTGCGCCGACCGAGGCGTGCGCCAGCGGACGCGCGAGCGGAAAGACGAGCACGCCGAGCGGACGCCACAGCAGGTGGCCGAAGTCCCATAGCGAATAGAGGCCGATGTCCTCCGCGATATGATAGCTCTCGCCGCCGAGCACGCGCGCCACGACCGAACTATAGAAATAGGTGTCGCCCATGTAGAAGGCGTTCGTCAGCCACGTCACCAGCGCGTAGAGGGCGAGCGGCACGACGACGTGCGGCCTCGCCCAGACGCGCGACGCGCCCGCCGCCGCTGCCGCGTCGGCTTCCTTTACCGTGTGTGTTTCAGAGTCGGGCATGTCGGACAAAATCCTCCGCCTGCGAGACGCGGCGCGCGTTATTTCGTTTGCGCCGCGAGCGCGGACAAAAACTGTTCGTTCCGGGGCGTGCGCGCGACGAGCACGAAGCCGTCACGGTCGCCGGTTGTCTGGCCTGCTTCGAGTTGCGAGAAGAAGGCAGGAATGTCTGTCCAGCGCACGCGCGGGTCTGCGCCTTCAACCCACGACGACTCTGCGCGCGGGCGCGGCTCCAACACGCGCTTCGAGAGCCAGACGTCGCCGCCGTCGCGCCACACGAGGAGCGTCTGGCGCGCGAAATCCTCACGCCACTCCGCCGTGTTCGTCGCGCCCAGAGAGATCGCCGAATAGACGCGCAGCACGCGGTTGAGCGGGTGCAGCGGGTACGCCCACTGCAACTCGTTCAACTCTTCGAGCACTTCCACCACGATGCTCTGCGGCTTCAACAGCGGCATGAGTTCGCGCGTGCGCGCCGTCACCGCTTCCGGCACGCGGTTCAACCTTCTCACAGACAACGCGCTCAGGTTCGACACGACGGACAGAACCATGAACGCGAGCACCACGGGGCGCACCCAGCGCGCCCGTGCGCCGGAGCGAAGCGCATAGGCCAACGCTAAAAAGAAGGCCGGATAGAACGGCAGGTAGCGTTCGGTCGGCGTTCCCTGCCACAGCCCCGCGAAGGCCAGCACCGGCGCGCCGCTCAAGCCAAACAACGCCAGCACGCGCCAGCCGCCCGCGCGTTCGCGCAGCAACGCGAAGACGACTGCCGCGAAGGCGAGGTAAAACAGCCCCAACTTCCACAGGCTGAGCCGGAAGAGATCGAACAGCGAGACGACGTTGTAAGGGTCGCGCAACAGGAACCGCTTGAAGATGAGATGATCGTTTCCGATCTCTATGAACGAACGCGCCAGTCCGAGCACGACCTGCGGCACGCCCCGGTTGTTCGCCAGCCCGTGCGACGAAGAGACGACCCATGCCTTGAACGTCGCAACATCCGTAATCCCCAGCCCCAGCATCACGACGAAGAGGTACATCGAGAGCACGAACGCGGCGCACGAAACGGCGGTCGCGGCGATGAGCAGACGCCGCCGTCGCTCGTCGCCGAAGAAGATGAGGGGCAGCAAGAGTGCCGCCGGGATCGCCAGCGCGAACAGGAACCAGAACCCGACCGCGCACCCGAGCGCGCCTCCCGCGAGCAACGCCGCAGGCCACACGCTCCCCGCTTCCACACGCGCTCCCGCGCGCGCCAGCACGTACATCCCCAGCAACAACGACGCGAGCGCGGGGATGTAAGACGAACCGGTCTGCGCGAAGTTTAAAAAGCCGTGCGCGCAGATGAGACTGATCGTGGCCGCCACGCTCGCCCAACCGCTCACGCGCAGACGCCGCAACAAGCCCTGCCACAACAGCACACACGCGAGTCCGGCCAGCCAATTTATCCCGACGAGCACGAGCGTCACGCGTGCGCGCCCGTCCGTCGCCGCCGCGCCGCCGAAAACTCCCGCGAGCGGTTCGCACAAGACGGCGACGAGATAGCCGAAGGGTCGCCAGAGCAGATGCCCGAACTCGAAAAAGGAGTAGTTGCCGAGCGGTTCCCAGTAGGAGAACTTCTGCCCGCCCGCGCGCACGCGCAAGATCGAATCCACGTAGTAGACCGTGTCGCCCATGATGCGCGCATTCGTCAGCCACGTCGCGAGCGCATAGGCGATGAGCGGCACGAGGCTCTGCGTGCGCAAAAATTTTCGCCAAAAGTTTCCCACCGGGTCTTTGTTTAATGGACGAGCTTTTCGCCGGTCGGTCACGGCGAATCAAGGAACTCGTAGCGGCTAGAGGGTCGAACTGTCCGCGCCAACTTTGCCTCTACTTCGCTTTACGCCCGATGGCGATGAGCGACAGGCCGAAGGGCGGCTGGAGCGTGCGCTCCACGCGCTCCGCCCACGGCGCGATGAATTTATCGAAGACCTGTATCTGCGCCGCGTTCTCTTCCTTGATCTTGCGCACGCGGTTATTCCAGAACCAACCGGCCATCCCGATCACGTTCATGTAGAACGCGCTCTCCACCTCGAACCCGGCCTCGCGCATCCTCGGCAGTAAATCTTTTTTCGTGTAACGGCGATAATGCTCGATGGCGCGATCGATCGTGCCGTAGAGAAATTGAAACGCGGGAACGAGCAGGATGACGCGCCCGCCCGGCACGAGCACCGAATGCATGTAAGCGAGTGCCTTCGCGTCGTCTTCCACGTGTTCGAGCACGTTGATGCAGATCACCGTGTCGAAGTTAAACTTGTGCAGCGCGCTCTCTGGCGGCGCGGCCAGGTCCATCTGCACGGGCGCGCCCTTGAGTTGCGAGCCGAGGCGTTGCTGCAAGTAGTCCACGCACATCTGGTATTTGTCTGACGCGACGACGAGTTCACGATCCAGCAGGAGTTCCGTGAAGTTTCCGATCCCCGCGCCGACTTCGAGGATGCGCTGGCCGATGTACGGCTCCATGCGTTTGTACATCCAGTTGCGATAATTGTT